>JAUHQH010000046.1 GCA_030408485.1 Candidatus Neptunichlamydia sp.
GAGATGTGTATAAGAGACAGCTAGTGTCTCACCCTTCAAGTATTTCTTAGGGAGGACATTATCGCGTTGCTCCTACACAGATTCTTTGTACCTTGACAATTTTACAACGAGAACGCATCATAAACGATATGGAAAGAAAAAATTTGTTAAAGATTCAAGAAATCAAATAAACTCTTTAATATGAGATAGGTTCATGGAAAATCTATCAGATACCCTTCAAGAGCAAGCAACAATGATTTTAAAAGAAGTTGTTGGAGATTCAGCCCCTGAGGCTGATGTGATGCAGAGCACCAATCCACAATTTGGTCACTATCAATCCAATTCAGCAATGAAAGTAGCAAAAGAGCTAAAAGCCAATCCCCGCAAGATTGCAGAGGAAATTGTTGAAAAGTGGAAGCCTGATGATGTCATTGAAAAGCTCGAGGTTGCAGGCCCGGGTTTTATTAACATCTCTTTGACAAAAGAATTTTTATCCAAGCAGCTCACCCAAGTAGCTGCCGATCCAAGGTTAGGAGTCCCGCCTCTAAAAAAAGTGAAGAAAGTTATTGTTGAGTTTTCTTCTCCCAATGTTGCCAAAGAACTGCATGTGGGTCATCTCCGTTCTACGATTATTGGAGAAAGCTTAGCGCGTCTTTTTGAATTTTTAGGACACGATGTTTTACGTCTGAATCACATTGGAGATTGGGGAACCCAATTTGGAATGCTTATCACCTATTTGAAAGAGTATGAACCTGAAGTTCTTTCTGGAAACAAAGAAACAAACCTTTCCTCTCTTATGAACTGGTATCGAGAATCGAAAAAAGTTTTCGATGAGGATGCGGGATTTAAAAAACGAGCACAAATTCAGGTTGTCAGTTTACAAGGAGGGGAAAAAGAAGCTCTTGCGGCTTGGGAAAAAGTCCGTGAAATTTCCCGCGGAGGGTTTCAGGAAATCTATGATTTTCTTGATGTCACACTCACTGAGCGGGGGGAATCTTATTATAATGAGATGCTGCCGCAAGTGGTTGAAGACTATGAAAAAAAAGGAATCATTGAGGTTTCAGATGGAGCAAAGTGTGTCTTTCTTGAAGGATTCAAAGCAAAAGATGGAACAGCTCTTCCAATGATTCTTCAAAAGTCTGATGGAGGTTATAACTATTCGACAACAGATAGTGCAGCCATTTATCAACGAGTTCAAGAAGAAAAAGCAGATCGAATTATTTATGTGGTTGATGCAGGACAACAGCTCCATTTTCAAATGCTTTTTGCAGCAGCTGTAAAAGCAGGCTATTATGATCCTACAAAAGTCCAAATCGAGCATGTCCCATTTGGGGTTATCCTTGGGTCAGATGGAAAAAAGTTTAAAACGCGCAGTGGTGAAACAGAAAAACTTATCAACCTCTTAAAAAAAGCGGTGCGTCGTGCCCATGAACTGTTAGAAAAACGCCTTCAAGACGCAAATGAAAACGAACTTAATAGACTCTCTGAAATTCTAGGAATAGATGCAGTCAAATATGCCGATCTTTCATGTCACCGGGTAAAAGACTATGTCTTTAGTTACGATCGAATGTTAAATTTTGAAGGGAATACCGCTGCCTATCTGCTCTATTCCTATGTCCGTATTCAAGGAATTAAACGGAAGTGTAATAAAGATATCACCGCTCTTTTTGCAACTATACCGATTAAGCTCGACCACCCTACAGAAATTGCATTAGGACTACAACTACGACAATTTGGAGAGACACTTGCTTTAATGGGTCGTGACCTGCTCCCGAATCGTCTTTCGGACTATCTTTATGATCTTGCCGAAAAATTTCATGCCTTTTTTCGTGATTGTCGTGTAGAAGGAGTCTCAGAAGAAAATAGTCGCTTAGTCCTCTGCGAATTGACAGGACGGATCCTTAAACAGGGGCTTTACATTCTTGGATTAAAGACAATGGATCGGATGTAACTTCGACCTTTGAAGACTCAAAAGGGATTTCTTGGACATATTTAGGAAGGGCATACCCGGGAAGCTCTCCCCGCAATTTTTCCATCAGCTCCAGCCCTTTTTCTACCGGCACTTCAAAATGATGTCCTTGTTTAATGCGATCAAGTTGATGCAAGTAATAAGGAATGATTCCTTGATAAGCAACAGATAGAAAAAGCTCTTTTAACACTTCATGATCATCATTGACTCCAGCAAGTAAAACCGATTGACAAAGAACTGGAACCCCTAAACGACTCACTTTTTTAAGCGCTAAAAAAATGTCTTCATCGAGTTCATTGGGGTGATTGATATGGAGGACAAAGATGGTTTGCAAGGGTGAATTTTCGAATAGATCTAGTAATGTATCGGTGATTCTCTCAGGAATTCCGATAGGGAAACGGGTATGAAAACGGAGAAGTTTTAGGTGGGAGATTTGATCTAGAGCCTCGATCAGACGCTTTAATGTTTCATCGCTAAGCGATAGAGGGTCTCCTCCACTCAAGATTACCTCATGAAGAGATGGATCTTTCCGTAAAACTTCAAGTTCTTTTAGGAAATCTGTATTAGCATGATAGGGATAGTTTTGCCTAAAACAATAACGACAATGCATCACGCATGCACTTGTGGGGATGAGAAGAACTCGTCCTTGATATTTTTGAAGAAGGTGGGTGGTTTTCTGAAACGAAGTGTCATAAACCGGATCTTCTAAAAATGAAAGAGGAGGATTTTCTTCAGCTTCGGTCGGAAGGAACTGTTTCAATATTGGATCTTCAAGCGTTCCTTTTGTGATTTTTGACGCAAGTCTTCGAGGGAGGTTTAAGGGAAAGGAAGAAGAATAGGAGAGATCAAGATCTAAAAAATTTCCTAGGTCTTCCATCTTTGTAAAATTATCTTTTTGGACTTGGCGCCATTTTAACATGTAGCTAGCATACAGCATTCATCAGCTATGTGACAATAGCAGGTTCTTTAACCCGGGCGATATTTGCTCCAAGAGCTTGAAGCTTATGTTCGAGATTTTCATAGCCACGGTCGAGGTAGGGAAGACCTGTGATAACACTTTCTTCAGGTGCAAGAAGAGCAGCCAAAACATAGGCAAACCCAGCGCGAAGATCAGGAACATCGATTTGTCTCCCTTCAAATTTTGTAGGACCCTTAACAATCAGGCTATGTTCATAGTTGCGAGACGCAAAGCGGCAGGGGCGATCTCCGAGGCATTGTGTAAAGCGCTCAACGTGCGCTCCCATTTCGACCAATGTGTCGACATACCCAAAGCGGTTTTCATAAACAGTTTCATGGATAACAGAGCTGCCTTGTGCTTGAGTGAGAAGAACAACAAAAGGCTGTTGCCAGTCGGTTAAGAATCCGGGATGAACATCTGTTTGAAAATGGAGTCCTCCTTTTAGTGGGCCTTGGTAGAAAAACTCAATCCCGTTGTCTTTTACAGCAAAGCCGCCGTTAATTTGGCGCAATTTATTCAAAAAGGTGATCATGTGAGCTTGTTGCGCCCCTTCTACAAAGACTTTTCCTTTGGTTGCAATGGCAGTCATGCCGAAAGAAGCAGCTTCAATTCGGTCGGTAATGACTTTATGTTCGACTTCATAAAAGGTTGTCGTTTCTTGAACATAAATCGTACGATCAACGTCGACATAAATGACAACACCAAGCTTTTGTAAAAAGAGAATCAAGTCGATCACTTCAGGCTCTATCGCTGCGCCATGAATCACTGTTTTACCCTTTGCTCGACACGCTGCAAGAATGACATTCTCTGTTGCCATGACCGAAGGGTAAGGAAGTTCAATAATACTCCCTTTCATCCCCTCCGAAGCATGAGCAAAATAGGCATGTTCGTTTTTGATCGTTCGGTATTCAACAACAGCGCCTAATTTTTCAAGAGCCATCACATGAAAGTCGACAGGGCGTTTTCCAATTTTACACCCTCCAACGGTAGGGACAATGATATTCTCTTTTGTTCGTCCTAAAAGAGACCCCATCATTAATATCGGTATTCGATTAGCACCTGAAAAGTTGAGGGGAACATAAGAAGATTTGATTTCCTTTGTGATCACTTCCATCCGCCCTTCTTCTCGTTCCCACTTGGCCTCCATTCCAATCTCTTTACAAAGATTCACTGTGGTTTCGACTTCCGAAATGTTAGGAACATTTGTGAAGGTGCATTTTTTATCGGATAAAAGAGATGCAACAAGCATTTTTGTGATCGCATTTTTTGCGCCTGCTGCTTTGACATTTCCTGCTAAGGGCTTTCCGCCGATAATTTTGAAGTGATCCATGAACTTAATATAGCAAGTTTAGTTGTTTCTGAAACGGGGATTTTTTTTGCAGCACAAAAAAGTTCAGAAATGTATGTTCAAACCTTATGAAATACCGGACAGGAATTGGACAAGATAGTCACCGTTTTTTAAAAGATGGTGCAAGTAAAAAATGTATCGTTGCAGGAATTCCCTTTGAAGATGCTCCAGGGATGGATGCCGATTCGGATGGAGATATTGTGTTTCATGCGATTTGCAATGCGATTACTTCGTTAACGCATATTCCTATTCTTGGAAAAGTTGCGATCGATCTTTGTCATAAAGAGGGGATTACTGATAGTCGTATTTATCTTGATAAAGCTTATGAAACATTAGGCCCTCAAAAAATCGAACATGTGGCTTTGACTATTGAAGGGAAAAGACCCAAGTTTCAGAAATGGACCGACGAGGTCCGTCAAAGCGTGGCAAGAGCTCTCAAGCTTTCTATCGATCAAGTGGGCATTACCTTTACCTCTGGAGATGGTTTGACAGCCTTTGGAAAAGAAGAAGGGCTCATGTGTTACTGTATTCTCACAACTGTTGAATAAATAGATTAGGGTTTATATCTAAGCTCTTCTAGCCGTCCTTTTTGATCAATACGAGTATATTTTCTCAGTCTTGACTGAACATCAGGGAGTTGCTTTTTGTGATAGGTTAAAACCTTCATGCACAAACCAATAACGATCATTTTTTCTTCTTTTAAAACTTGGGAAAGATCTTGATCGGTATAATTAGTGCTTAAAAAAAAGGAGAGTCCCTCTTGGAATATAGGAGTATCGATTGTTATTTCTAGAGGAAGGAAGAGAGGGTGCACAATGCATTTTATGCTCTTACGACAGGAGGCAATAATGATTCGCATAGCGTCTTTGGAAGGATCCCTTGATTTACGCCCCAAAAAGGTTTCGATTTGATCGGGATGCTACAATTGCTCAGCAGTAAAATTAAATTGAAAATACTATAGAACTCGGAAGTATAGGAACCGAATAGCGATAAAGAAATACAGAGAAAAGCAAGGGTTCTAATAAACATCTAGCAAAAGCCGTTTTTCTTTACGAAGCGATTTTAGATAACTTTTTCCATCTTGTGAGCCATGGATTTCGATAATGGAGTGAAGCGCAGAAGTGACATCTTTTGCCATATGGCGAGCATCTCCACAGACATAGAGGTAGGCTCCAGAAGATAGAAGAGACCAAATTTCATCTCCTTTTTCAAGGAGGCGGTGTTGAACATAACACTTTTCTGATTGATCTCTAGAAAAGGCAAGATCAAGGGTTAAAAAGTCTTTCTTTTTCAAGGATTCAAAGTACGGTTCATAGTAATAATCGGTTGCTTGATTCCGTTCACCAAAGAAAAGCCAATTTTTTCCGGAGGCTTTTTGGGCTTCACGTTCTTGTAGGAATGCGCGATAGGGAGCGACACCTGTTCCGGGGCCGATCATGATAATAGAAGTAGTTGGATCTCGAGGAAGGAGAAAGTGAGAGGTTGGATGAAGGTATGCATGAATAGAGGTCGTATGCATTGCTGCAATGTGGCAAAGATAGTGAGGTCCTAGCCCCTCCTTTTCTTTTGTTCCCTGTTTGTAGGAAAAAGTTGCAACTAAGAGGTCAACGGTATTGGGGTTAACATTGGGTGAAGAAGCAATCGAATAAAAACGGGGGAGAAGGGGAGGAAAATAGGAAATCAATTTTTGAAGAGGGAGGTCTATAGGATAAAGTTGAAAGAATTCAACCAAGTCGCACTTTGCAATAAATTGTGCGCGTGCTTCTTTGTTATCTTCTTCAAGAAATTTTGGATCTCCTGTCTCCTTCAATAAGGCAGTAGGGATCCGATTGAAATTGACTTTAGTTCGAAGAAAATGTTCTAGAGGGAGGATATTTCCTGAGCGAGGATCAGTCACCTCCTCATTTCCACTTTTATTCAGGGCTTCAAGAAGGGTATTGACCTCTTCAGGAAGATTTTCAGGAAAGATCGCTAAGGCATCACCTGCCCGATAAGTAATATTAGAGCCTGTTAAGGCTAAGGTGATGTGATATGTTTTTTTTGTCGAACCTTCTTTATTAAGAACATAACGCTTAGTGATCTTGGTGGGAAAGGAGTTTTCTTTATTGTACTTAGTCATTGACAATCACGCCTTAGTTTTGTAAATAGAAATTATGAAATGGATCCTCACGTTGGCATTATTTTTTATTATTTCGGGGTGTGCCTCAACAGGTTATAATCCTCATTATATCGTTTCCGATACTCTTGATGAAAGGGTTACTCCGCAGCAGCAGGAGCTCTCTGATCCCATTTCTTTTTAAGAGAAGCCATTTTTTTATTGGAAATACCACCTAGAAACTCTATCCCTTTTAAGATTCTTGCACGTGTGAGATCTTTTCCAAGGATGACAACGGAATCAAACAAGGGGGGGGCTTGATGTTTCCCAGTGATCACAGCAAAAAGGATCGGCATGATCACCTTCTTATGATTCACTTTAAAGAGCATTGCGACACTCCGAGAGGCTTTTTGAAAGCCCTCTCGTCCCCAATCTTCGTTTTCCTCCATATCCCAAATCATACATTGCAAAATCTCAGCAGCGGTTTCTTTTGGAGTCCCTTTAGGAGCTAAAAGTTCTTCTGTTAGAGGAATATGGTTAATAAAGAGGAATTGGCAAAGCTCCATGAATTCAGAAAAGGTCTTAATACGGGTATGAATAAGGGGAGCAATTTTTGACATCCTTTCATCATTAAATCCCCACTCTTTGATTTTCGACCAGAGCTCTTGTTCAGGAATATTGTTGATAAGATATTGTTGATTCAACCAGTCGAGTTTTTTGATATCAAAAAATGCCCCAGAGACTCCAATACGGTCGACGGAAAAATCTTTGATGATTTCTTCTAAAGAATAGGTTTCTTTATCTTCTGGCATACTATATCCCATGAGAGTCAAGAAATTAACAAAAGCATCGGGAAGATAGCCACTTTCTTTATAATAAAAAACCGATGTCGGGTTTTTTCGCTTAGAGAGTTTTTTTCCATCTGCTCCCAGAAGAAGGGGCATATGCATAATTTGCGGTCTTTCCCATCCAAAGAGGTCATAAAGGAGAACATGTTTAGGAGTCGATGCTGTCCATTCATCTCCTCTGATAATATGGGTGATTTTCATTAAATAATCATCAACAACATTGGCTAAATGATACGTAGGAAATCCATCTGACTTAAGGAGAATTTGATCATCAACATCACTCCATGGACAAGTGATTCTCCCTTTTGTCATATCTTCATAGGTACATTCTCCAGTAAGAGGAACTTTTAATCGAATCACATAAGGTTGTCCTGATTTCTCGCGTTGTTCGGTTTCAGCACGACTTAGGTTACGATAGCGGCGATCATACCCCATACGCTGCCCCATTTTAGCATTGAGCTCACGCATTTCTTTAAGTTCTTGAGGAGTTGCGAAGCATTTATAGGCATGCCCAGTATCTAGGAGTTTTTGGCAGTGTTCTCGATAAAGCTCTGTTCGTTGTGATTGACGATAAGGGTTATAAGGGCCACCGATATCAGGACCTTCATCCCAATGAATTCCCAACCACTGAAGGGATTTGAAAATGCTCTCTTCATATTTTGGATGAGAGCGTATGCGATCGGTATCTTCAATCCGAAGGAGAAATTTTCCTCCATGATGTCTTGCAAAAATCAAATTAAAAAGAGCCATGTAAGGAGTTCCTACATGTGGATCACCAGTTGGTGAAGGAGCGATGCGTGTACGTACTTCCATTCGTCTAATTCAGTTTTATGAAAAAGACCTATTCTACCCTTTTTTCACATTATCCGCCAGCAGCAGCTGGGAGAGGCTTTTTTTGAAATCGTTCCATCAAGATTAAATCTTTCATAACATTTAATGATTCTTCTAATTGAAGATCATTTTGACCGTACTTTCCCATGTTCTCAGCACCGAACTCTCCTTTTTTTATTTCTTTCAAAAAGTTTTGATAATTGCGATTTTGATCAATACGACAGGTAGAATTTTCCTTTAAAGTTTCAATATGAGATCCATAAAGGTCGAGCTTTTGTTGTTGATCCTTTTTATACATGCGCATTATTTTACCTCGATGAAATGGATGAATGTCGGCCAAATTATCGATGTAGTTAGGGGCAATTTCATCATTTTCAAGAGGGAAGTTTGCAAAGGATTCTCCAATTTTTAGCCCTGTCAATCCTCCAGGAATTTCAATGTCAACTTTTGTTCCAGTGAGTTGAGGACTTTTTCCTGAAACAGTGTAGTAGAGACCTTTTGTGACTTTATATTCTCCCTGAGAGTTGATTTTATTGACATTCCCCCTTTCAAGTGTGAAGAGTTGGTAGGAACCTTTTCCCCATGTATAGAGGTCGCCAACGAGCAAAGCACGTCCATAATCTTTCAATGTTTGTGCCACAATTTCTGCGGCAGAAGCGCTACCTTTGTTGGTTAAGACGACCAGAGGACCGTCCCAAGTCAACGTTCCATCAAAATTGCGAAGATGTTGGATATTTCCTTTACTATCTTTCACAGAAACAACGATCCCCTTTTTAATGAAAAGAGCTGTAACAGCAACAGCTTGTGGAAGAAGGCCTCCAGCATTCCCACGAAGGTCTAAAACAACTCCGAGAAGGTTTTCATTTTTCTTGAACTCTTCAATGGCATTTTTAAGATCTAAGGCAGAGGAATCGTTAGGATTTTGATAAAAGGAGAAGAGATGAAAGTGAGCAATCATTCCATTGCCAAATGGAACTTTTCCTACTTCAAAACGGGTCTCTTTTAAAACAATTTCGTCTCGAATGACTTCTGTATCGAACTTTTCAGTTTTCTTCTCTTTTCCTTCTCCTGATTCTCGAAGAATCGTTAATCCTACAGCTGTCCCTTTTGGACCCCGAATGAGATCAACGGCTTCAATGATATCCATTCCAGCGACAGGTTCATGATTCACAGCAATAATCTTATCACCTACCTTCAAGTGACCATCTCTTAAAGCTGGGCTTCCTTCAAGAAGGCGAACAAGGGTAAAACCTGTCAGGTCATCTCTAAGTTGGGCTCCGATTCCAAAAAGGCGTTGTTGCATTTGAACCATAAACTGATTAGCTTCCTGAGGGGTGAAATAAACGGTATGAGAGTCTAAGGCACTGCTAAGACCTTTCAAAAAGTAGGCCAACATTTGTTGGTTCTGGAGTTTTTTCTTCCCGCCTTGAATCACCTCATCCTCACGACTCGTCCGCCTTTTATTCAGGCGCTGCATAAATTGCTCTTTTGAATCGATTTCGAGCTGATCGGCAGTCTCAAGCTGAAGGGCTCTGAGCGTCAGAAGACGGGTTTCTAATTCCTTTTCGTCTTGTGCCCACGTAATATCTTTAAAATCAGAGGTTTTTGGATTTTCAGGAAGAGAGAGCTTGGCGATCTTCTTCTCAAGGCTATTCCGTCTTTTGATTGCTTCGATCATGACCTGGTAGACCTCCTCGTAGGACTCAAAATTTTCCTTTTTATAATCGCTAATAAGCCTATCTAGGAGCTCACCATTGGGGTTCTCCCAAGAAGCGATCTCAGATGAAAGAAAATAGGTTTTCGTTGGATCGAGCTCTTCTAAGTAGTTTTTGATAGCTCGGGAGGCGATTTCTTGGTTGAGTGCTTTGTGAGAGACGTGATTTTTGAAAATTTCCTCAGCTTTTTTATGGGTCGTATGAGGCGTCAGTTCTGGGGGCTTGGCCTCAGCCAAGGTTAAAAATGAAATAAATAAGATGCTAAATATCAGCCGTTTAATAATCATTGAATCAGTTCCTTTGAGCGGGGGATTTTTCTGCATTGATCTTATAGCAAATCAATGGTTTAAGTTCAACGTTTAATCAAAAAATTCCTACTGTAGAAAAACATAATTTTTGCTTTAACCCTAATCTAAATCAAAATTTTTTGAAAAAGTAAAGAGAAATAGATTGATTTCAACTCAATTGTTTGCAATAATGGTATGCCTAAGACTAAGAAATATTAACAAAGTGCTAATAATCGAGATTTTTGATGAATTATTGAATTACTTTGTCTCTGGTTCTTGATCTTAGCTGTTATTTTGGATTGAGGAGGATACACATGAAGATGGAAAATAACAATGGAGCTATAGAGAAGGATCTAGATTCTCCAAGAAAGCTTGTTTCAATTACTGAAGCAGCCCGTATCAATGGTGTAACAAGGCAAGCCATTTATGTTGCGATTAAGCAAAACAAGCTAAAAGCACGTAAAGACTCAACTCGTTGGACAATTGATTTGGGTGACTTAGAGGAATATCGTCGCAATAAGTATTCTAGAACAAAGTCTACTTTTGAAGGCGAGCTGCTCTTTAATAACGACAGAGGTTTTTACTCTGTCAATCAAGTTGCTAAGATGCTCGGCATTCCTGTGCAGAAAATCTATTATGCAACCCGCATTGGTGCACTTAAAGCCAGCCGTAAGGGATCTGCGTGGGTCATCCACATTGATAATGTGAAAGAGTATCAGGAAAAATATCTGAGCAGAAACTCTGAAGCTGAAGCGATGTAATTGATCGCAAACGAAGCGATTCCAAAAAAGGATGAGAGGTGAACCTTCTTTTTGGATTCGGATAAGCTAGCAATAGCCTCCAACACTCCAAAGAAAGAAATCTCAAGCTGACCTCAGCTTGAGATTTCTTTTATATTAAGCTGTCTCTTATACACATCG
>JAUHQH010000047.1 GCA_030408485.1 Candidatus Neptunichlamydia sp.
GGAGATGTGTATAAGAGACAGACCCTTCAAACAATCTCGTATTATGTGATTTCACAACAATTTGATTGACTTTTTCTTTCACTATCATCTATTATTTGCTTAGCAGTCTTAGGAGAGTTTGTGATTTGTGTATGATTTAAACGAAGAATCTCTAGGTAATCTAACAAAGTTATGTCGAATCAATTGTTCAGATGAGGAGCTTGAGACATTACTTCAAAATCTCAAGTCGATCTTAGGATGCATTGATCAACTAAAAGAGGTCGATACAGAAGATGTTCCTGTTTGTAATCACGTCAGTGAAGAAGTCGGAACATTTATGAGAGAAGATGAAGTAACAGAGTCGTTAGATCGAAATGCTTTTCTAGAAAATAGCCCTTCTCATATTGGGGGAATGGTCCGTGTTCCAACCGTGATAAAACTCTGAGGATCCATGCATAGAAAATCTGCTTATGAACTTCGTCAAGTTTTCATCGAGGGGCGACTTACTGCATCTGAGATTGCTGCAGCCTTTTTGCAACGTATTCAATTACTTGATGGAGATATTCAAGCTTTTTTAAATGTGTTTTCAGACCGTGTCATGGAAAAAGCTGAAAAGCTCGATAGTAAACGTGCCGCTGGAGAACCTCTTGGAAAACTTGCAGGAATTCCAATAGCAATTAAAGACAATATCCAAATTAAAGGGGAAACTACAACTTGTGGTTCAAAATTCTTATCCAACTATACCTCCTCTTTTGATGCAACAGCAACGCGGCTCATCGAAGAAGAAGATGGCCTGATCATCGGTAAAACCAATCTTGATGAATTTGCAATGGGTTCATCAACAGAACATTCAGCTTATCAAACAACGCGCAATCCCTGGAACTTGTCTTGCACTGCAGGGGGATCTTCCGGAGGATCGGCAGCAGCCGTCAGTGGACGCCTCACTCCGATCTCGTTAGGGAGTGATACGGGTGGCTCGATTCGTCAACCTGCAGCTTTCACAGGAACTGTAGGATATAAACCAACCTATGGAAGGATTTCGCGTTACGGACTTATCGCCTTCGGTTCTTCCCTTGATCAAATCGGTCCTTTCGCAAACACTGTTAAGGATGTTGCCCTCATCATGGAAGTAATGGGACGCCCTTGCGCACGTGATGCAACAAATGTCAAAGCAACGCCCGAACCTTATCTCGACTATCTCGACAGTTCGATCCAAGGAAAAAAAATCGGAATACCCTGGAAGTTCTTAGAGAGGTTACCAGATAGTGCCCGAAAAATTTTCGATCAAAATTTGAGCGTTCTCAAATCAGCCGGAGCTAAAATCGTTGAAGTCAAACTAGACCTGCTAAAATACTCTATTCCGATTTATTACATCCTTTCAACTGCTGAAGCTTCGACTAATTTAGCCCGTTTTGATGGAATTCGTTATGGTAAAAGATCTGAAAAAGCACGAAGCCTTGATGAAACTTATGATTTATCAAGACAAGAGGGGTTTGGAACTGAGGTAAAACAGAGAATCCTACTCGGAACCTTTATTCTTTCGTCGGGATATCAAGACGCCTATTATAAAAAAGCTCAAAAAGTCAGAACTCTGATTATTGAAGAATATAAAAAAGCTTTCGAAGCTTGCGATCTTGTTGCTATGCCGACAACACCAAGCGCTGCTTTTGAAATCGGTGAAATCCAAAACCCATTAGAAATGTATCTCCAAGATCTGTATACAGTGAGCGCAAATCTTGCAGGTCTTCCAGCAATTAGTATTCCCTCAGGAAAAGATGAAAATGACCTTCCTCACGCCATCCAGCTATTAGGACCTCAAATGGGAGATGGAAAAATCCTTCATTTTGCATATCAATTTGAAAAAGAACTTAGTTTAACAGGTTTTATTCCCCCGCTCTTTGATAAGGAGGTATCGGTATGACACAAATTTCTTATGAAGAATGGGAACCGGTCATTGGACTTGAAGTCCACGCTCAACTGGATACTCGATCAAAAATCTTTGCCTGCTCTGCAAATCGTTTTGGTGATGAACCCAATACCAATATTGAAATCAATGATACAGGACAACCTGGAGCTCTCCCAGTCCTCAATAAAGAAGCGGTTGATTTAGCAATCCGTTTTGGTTGTGCGATCAATGCCAAAGTTGCTGAATTTAGTAAATTTGACCGAAAATCTTACTTTTATCCTGACTCTCCTCGTAACTTCCAAATTACTCAATTCGATATGCCGATTATTATTGGAGGAGAAATTGTTGCGGATGTAGAGGGAAAAACAAAGGTTTTTCAATTGCACCATGCCCACTTGGAAGATGATGCAGGGATGCTAAAACACTTTTCCGATTTTGCTGGAGTGGACTACAACCGCGCAGGTGTTCCCTTACTAGAGATTGTTTCTCAGCCTTGCATGTTTTCTCCAAAAGATGCTTGCGGCTACGCAATGACCCTAAAAGCCATCCTTGAATATCTCGATGTCTCAGATTGTAATATGGAAGAAGGGTCGATGCGAATCGATACCAATATTTCTGTTCGTCCCAAAGGAGATAAAATCCTTCGGAATAAAGTTGAAATTAAAAACCTCAACTCCTTTACCAATATGGAAATGGGAATTGAGGCAGAGATACGCCGCCAAATTCGTTCCTATACTCAGCATCCGAATGAAGATCCGAATCTTGTAGTCCCCAGTTCCACTGTCCGTCTTGACCTGGAAAAAAAAGAAACAGTCCTCATGCGCTCTAAAGAAGAAGCCAAAGATTATCGCTACTTTCCTGAGCCAGACCTTCCTCCGATTATCCTTAAAACCGAATACATCGAAAAAATTCGCAAGAACCTTCCAGAGCTACCCCATCAACGCTACGAGCGGTATACTCAAAAGCTCGGACTAACAGAATACAACGCTTCTATTTTAGTGAATGACAAAGCCCTATCTGACTACTATGAAATAGCTCTTAAATCCTGTGACAATCCTTCAGCGCTTTGCAACTGGATCACTATTGAATTTGTTGGTCGTTTCAAAGAATCGGGGATTCACTTTGCTAAATCAGGCATTCTCCCAGAACACATTGCGAAACTTGTCTCTTTTATCGATTCGACAAAAATTACAGGACGAATCGCTAAAGAAGTTGCAGATATTATGGCTACAAAGCCTGGAAAAGATCCTGAGATCATTATCAAAGAAAATCCCAATTTCCAAGCAGTTCATGATACTTCAGCAATCGAGCCTTTTGTTGATGAAGTACTTGCCATGAATGCCCAATCAGTCGAAGACTTCAGAAATGGAAAGGATAAAGCTTTTAATTTCCTTATGGGTCAGGTGATGAAGCTCTCTAAGGGAAAAGCTTCTCCTGACGTTGTTAAGGAACTTTTGACAAAGAAGATTTTTTAGCTTCTCAAAAGACTCCTATCATTTCATTATATAATACTTTCTGAAGAAACTCTAAATTCAGGAAGCATTCCAGAACAACTCTCTTCAGTTGATACTGAAAAACACGTTAAGAAACAAAAAAACCAATCAAACGGCTAATCCGTTTTTTACGGTCTTGGATCTTTGGTTACTTTTATGGTGTCAACCCCGTTAGAAAGGTGGGAACTAGGTTACCTTCCCGTTTAAGGCAAAACAGAGATGGGAAACGTGATCTACCCCATAATGATTTTGAGTCGAGGCAGCGTGGATGAGTCACTATTTCGATCTTCCCAAAGTGAATCATATCTTAGCAATCCTCTAAAGAGGATGAATTTCTAAACTGATACAGAGGAACGACCCGTCGTTTGCTCAACACCTACAAGAGGTTGGCTGACTCCTATGCAATCATTTAGACAACTTTGGCCCGTGCCCAGGTGACTACTACTTTTCCCTAGCTGGGATAGGTGATATCTTTTGGACCCCCTACCTTTTTATCACAAAAAGCTAGGGGAACATATTTAGCGCCCCAACAACATCTCTATGACCTTCAAAACCATAATTTCTACACTTCCACCATCTTCCGTTTCCCTTCTTTTTCTTGCCGCATTCGGGACAATGGCTCGAAGTTCCTCTTTCAGAACCATTGAAGCTTCTCCATACGAGCTTATTTTGATTTATAGTTTATATACTCCCAATGTCTATTGGCTCTTTCCGTTTTCTTCCATTTTCTAGATCTCTTCGTTATAGCTTTATTGATCAATCTCTTTTGTGCACGAATCTCTCTTCTCTTCCTGAAACAACTACTGTCGCTAGGTGTATTTGCCCTAAATTGCCTGCTCCCTTAACTTCTGAGTGAAGTTCATACCCACTCTTCCACGATAGTACAAGCTCCAGGGCTGTATGCCTTCTATTTTGAACGGCAATTTCAGAGAGTCTCTCCCCTTTTCCCATGGGCAGTACAATAGGTCCTTTTTCAACACTTAATGCTTGCTTTGGTCACATCCAGCGGGTAAAAGTATTTCTATTTATTCTGTTTTTGATTTGACACGCTGTATCTATATTTACTAGAAACTGAACCATAACTATTTGAGACG
>JAUHQH010000048.1 GCA_030408485.1 Candidatus Neptunichlamydia sp.
CATTTACCCATCGCTACTTGTTTTGTGGCTTTTCAATATTTTTCATAAAATATTTTATTATAAACCGGTTAAGTTCCCTGTACTTATAACTTTAACTCTTGTGCTTTATTTCCAATATTTTGTTTAAAAAAGGGGGTAAAAAACCCCCTTTTTATGAAAACAATTTTTAATTTATTAATGAAGCAATTACCATTTGGAATGGTCCTTAGGGTTATTCTCGAAGCATTTCTTCGATTTTATCGAAGGCGATAATGACCCCTTTAGAATTTTTACCTCCAGCTTGAGCCATTTCTTTTTTACCTCCTCCAGAACCTTCGATGAATTCTGAAATTTGCTTAATCAAGGCATTGGCATGAATCCTTTTTTGGACAAGATCAGGAGAAACTTTAAGATAAAGTTGACAGTTTTCTCCTTCAATTACGCAGAGGAGTAGAATTCCTGACCCCATCCGCTCCATGAGATCGTTTCCTAAGTCATTCAGTTCCTTTTTTTCAATGTCAACAACGGCACTGAGAAGAGAGTAGTTTTGCACTTTTTTGATTTTTGTCATCAAAGAAGATGCCAAATCATTCAAATATTTTTTTCGAGCAAAAAGAGCTTGTTCTTTGAGTTTGATGTTTTCCTTAAGGAAGTTTTTCAAAACATCTTCAACTTTGTGCAGATCTGACTTAAGCATGGATGCAATCTTACGAAGTTGATCTTCTAAAGCATACCGAAGTTTTTCTCCTTCTTCTCCGATGACCGCTTCAATACGGCGAACCCCTTTAGCAATGCTTCCTTCTTTAGCAATCCTGAAATAACCAATTTCTCCCACATTTTGGACGTGAGTTCCTCCGCATAATTCTTTGGAGTAATTATCAATATCAACCACGCGGACAACATCTCCATACTTGTCCCCAAAGAATTGTTTGATTTCAGGATGTTTCTGAACATCTTCGAGATTAATCTCGTAAGTTCTTAGTGGTTTATTTTCCCATATTTTTTCATTCACAAGCTTTTCGATTTCACGGATTTCTTCTTTGGATAGAGCCTTATGGTGATTAAAATCAAAACGGAGGCGTGAGTGCTCTACAAGAGAACCTGCTTGTTTAATATGAGACCCTAGAACTTGTTGAAGGGCCCAATGGAGAAGGTGGGTGGCTGTATGATGTTTAGCAATTTCGCTGCGCCGTTCATGGTCAATTTCAGCGACAACAGGTTCACCTATAATGAGCGTTCCTTTTTCTAAGACGCCATGATGAGCAGTAATTTCTGGATAGGGGGTTTGGCAATCTTCGACTTTAAAATGTGCTTTTGTATGAGTTAATGTTCCAATATCCCCAACTTGTCCCCCTTTTTTAGGATAAAATGGGGTTTTATCAAGGATCACCAGCCCTTCTTGTCCTTCTTCCATTGTTTCCACAGATTGACCATCGACAATAAGGGCAATAACACTTCCTTCTGCTTCTATTTCATCATAACCTATAAAACTGCAAGTGCCATGATGCTCAATAAAGTTTTCAAAAATGGAGCTTTTAGACATTTGTTTATGGCTGACTTTAGCTTGGCGTGAACGGTCACGTGCTTGTTGTTCGAGAATTTCGTAAGACTCGAGGTTAACGGTGAGTTCACTATCTTTAGCGATAAGAAGAATTTCTTCCAAAGGGAAGCCATAAGTATCTTTGAGTTTAAAGGCATCTTCACCACTGATTTCCCTGCGGCTACTATCACTTGTTTTTTTAATAATGGTATTTAAAATATTCCCTCCTCGACGCAGTGTTCGAAAAAAACCTTCTTCTTCAATTGTTAGGATTTCACTAATTTGAGACTCTGACTCCTTCAACTCATGGTAATCATTTCCCATTGTATCGACAAGACGAGGAAAAACATTGGCTAGAAAAGGTTGATTAAACCCTAGGAGACTTCCATATTGAACGGCACGTCTTAGAATTTTCCGAAGAACATACCCTCTCTCAGTATTACTTGGTTGAGCCCCATCTGCAATAGCAAATGCAAGAGCACGAACATGATCTGCAACGACATGAAAAGCAGGGCCAAGATGAGGATCAGTCGGATCATATTTCTTGCCTGACAGTTCTTCAACGCGTCCAATCAAAGCTCTTAAGATATCGGATTGAAAAACATTGTCAGCTTCTGTCTCAAAGGAAACGACCCGTTCCAGTCCCGCTCCAGTGTCAACACATTGTTTTGGAAGGGGTGTCATTTTTCCGTGACTATCTCGGTTAAACTCCATGAAAACAAGGTTCCAAAATTCCGGGTAGCGCTCTCCAGTCTTATCCTCTAAAGGATGGGATGCTGATCCATGTTTATCTCCTCGATCATAAAGAAGTTCTGTACAAGGACCACAAGGACCTATATCTCCCATAGACCAAAAATTCTCATCCTCTCCCAAACGGATAATCTTCTTTTCATCGATATGGGGTTTCCAAAGCTCGTAAGCTTCGTCATCGGTTTCAAAGACAGACACCCAAACGCGGTCAGGATCGTATTGAAAGATTTCTGTTGTGACTTGCCATACAAATTCAATAGCTTCTTTCTTGAAATAATCTCCAAAAGAAAAATTCCCGAGCATTTCAAAGAACGTCATGTGTCGCGAGGTATGCCCGACGTTATCGAGGTCGTTATGTTTTCCTCCAACCCGAATACATTTTTGAGAAGATGTCGCCCGATTGTAGTCTCGTTTGCTCTTTCCTAAAAGCACATCTTTAAATTGATTCATCCCAGCATTGATAAAAAGAAGTGAGGGATCATCATGAGGAACTGTTGGGGAAGAAGGAACAATAGTATGGTTTTTTTCTTTAAAGTACATGAGGAACTTTTTTCGTATCTCTTGTGATAACATCGTCGATGAACCTACTTTAATATAACTTTGTTCTTGATATCTTTATCCTTAAGACATAAAAGTAGGTGATTTGAGGGCTAAAAGCAAGGAAAGACTGCTCGAGAATTAAAGCAATCAAATATAATTCCTAATACCGGGGTAGGTGCACATGGATAGTGATATTAAAAAAATTTTAGAAAAAATAGCAAATACAATTCGGCAACTTTCATTCGAAGCGGTACAGAAAGCTAACTCTGGTCATCCCGGTCTTCCAATGGGATGTGCCGAGCTTGGGGCATACCTTTATGGATATCTTTTAAGACACAACCCAAAAAATCCTCAGTGGGTGAACCGGGATCGCCTGGTTTTATCTGCAGGTCATGGATCGATGTGGCTTTATTCGTGCCTTTATTTAGCAGCTTTCGATCTATCTCTTGATGACATTAAAAATTTTCGTCAACTTCACTCCAAAACTCCTGGGCATCCAGAATACGGTGAAACTCCTGGTGTTGAATCGACAACAGGACCTTTAGGCCAAGGTGTTGGGAATGCTGTAGGACAAGCTCTAGGTTTAAAAATCCTAGAGACTAAATTTAATCGAGATGAGCACCAGATTCTCAACCCAAAGGTTTACTGTTTAGCGGGAGATGGCTGTTTAATGGAAGGGGTGTCTAATGAAGCGAGTTCTTTTGCAGGGCACCTTTGCTTAGATAATTTTGTTCTTATCCACGATGCGAATAAAATTACCTTAGATGGTCCTCTTGATCAATCCTCTTCCGAAGATGTTGTTGCCCGTTATAAAGCTTACGGCTTTGAAGTCTATGAAATGGATGGGAATGATTTAGAGTCCATTGACCATGTCATGAAAGAAATTCAAGAAAATCAAACGCGCCCCGTTTTTATTGATTGTAAAACGATCATTGGAAAAGGATCCCCTCATAAACAAGGGACGTTCAAAGCGCATGGCTCTCCTCTTGGAGTAGAAGAAGTCAAGGAGACAAAAGAGGCTTTAGGACTTCCTGAAGAGGAGTTTTATATTCCTCAATGCGTCAAGTCCTTCTTCGAAGAGAAACTTCTTAAACAAGAAGCTATGGAAGAAGAGTGGCAAAAAGCTTTTGATGGTTGGCAAAAAGCTTACCCAGACTTAGCAAAAAAATATCAAACAATGTATAAGAGAATCATACCGACAAACCTTGAAGAGGTTCTCAATAAAATTGAATTTGATGATCCGATATCGGGGAGAAAAGCTTCTCAAACTATCCTTCAAGTCTTAGGGAAAGAGCTCCCTTTTCTTTACGGAGGGTCGGCAGATCTTTCAGGCTCCGATTGTACGATGATGAAAGATTACCCTTTGATTGCCCAAAATGATTTCAAAGGACGAAACATTAAGTATGGAATTCGTGAATTTGGAATGACAACGATAGCTTCAGGACTATTCCAAACCCATATGTTTCTCCCTTATGTGGGAACCTTCTTCACTTTTTCTGATTATTTAAGAAATGGACTCCGTTTAGCTTGTCTTTCAAAGTTTCATGTGATTTTTCAATTGACCCATGATTCAGTCTTTTTAGGAGAGGATGGACCGACACATCAGCCTGTTGAACATTTAGCAGCCCTTCGAGCTGTTCCAAATCTCCATGTTTTTCGACCTGCAGATGCGCATGAGGTGAAAGCTGCCTGGCTTTCTGCTTTGAACTATCTTTATCCGACAGCTATTGTCTTATCTAGGCAAAATCTTCCTGTGTTAAAAGAAACCAATCGTCCCTTTAATGAAGGCGCAGGTCGAGGAGGTTATATTATCAAAAAAGAAAATGATAAATGTGACTACACTCTTTTTGCGACAGGTTCGGAGGTGACTTTAGCCCTAGATGTGGCTGTAGCTCTTGAAAAACAAGGGAAAGGAACGCGCGTTGTTTCTCTTCCCTGTTGGGAGCTTTTTGATCTGCAGGATAAAGAATATAAACAAGAAGTTGCTTGTGGAGAGATAGGACAACGCATATCGATAGAGGCAGGTGTAAGTTTTGGTTGGTCAAAATTTATCGGTCCCCATGGAATTTCCATTTCTATCGATGAATTTGGTCTTTCAGCACCTATGAGTGATATAGCAAATGAATTTGGGTTCACTATCGATGCCATCCTCAACCGTCTCCTCAGTGCCTAGCTTACTCAAGGCATTAGCTTGCAAAAATGAAGAGCGCCCTCCTATATGGGTTATGCGACAGGCAGGGCGTTATCTTCCCGAATATCAACTCATTCGGAAAAATCACTCCTTAGAGGAGATGTTTCGAAATCCTGAACTCATTTTTGAAATCACAAAACAACCACTCGACATTTTAGGTGTCGATGCAGCGATTCTTTTTGCAGATATTCTGCATATTCCTTTGAGTCTTGGCTTTGATGTCACATTCCCAGGAAAAGGAAGACCGGTTGTTGCTCTCACGATCCAATCTGCTGATGATTTAATTCAAATCAGTCCTCAACCTGTAGAAGAGGCTTTAGGTTTTGTTCGTGAGGGAATTGATTTGATCAAGAAAGAAATCAAACAACCTCTCATCGGCTTTTGTGGAGGTCCATTTACTGTCATGACTTACATGATAGGAAAGAAAGTTAAAAAGTGGCTTTATGGAGATCCAGAAAGTGCTCTAGAGCTTTTACAGATTTTAACTGATCAAAGTATTGCTTATCTAAAGATGCAAGTTGCAGCGGGTGTTGATGCAATTCAGATTTTTGATTCCTGGGCCAACCTCCTTTCACGAAAAGAGTTTTGCCGTTTTGCCCTTCCTTTCTTAAGTCAAATTGTTCAAGCAATGAAAGGAACGCCAGTGACCATTTTCTCTCGAGCTTCCTCCCAATTTGTTTCGGAAATCGTTTCAATCAAACCCGATGCCATCAGTTTTGACTGGACCTATTCCATGCAGGAAATCCGTCGATATGTTCCTCCCAATATTGCTGTTCAAGGAAACCTCGATCCAGAACTCCTTTATGCACCTATTCCTGTGATTGAAAAAGAAACAACAGAACTCTTATTCAGCATGGAGGGAGATCCTGGTTATATCGTTAATCTAGGTCATGGGGTTCTTCCCGATATTCCGGTGGACCACGTTAAAGCTTTTGTCAATACGGTAAGAAACTTCTCATGATGTAACATGAATTCTGGATTTGATCTTTTCGGCTAAAATTGCTTTTTCGATCTTACTTAAGTAAGCATGTTGTTAGTTTTGGGCTCCAGAAGCAATTTTATCATGAAAATCTCTGCGC
>JAUHQH010000049.1 GCA_030408485.1 Candidatus Neptunichlamydia sp.
GAGATGTGTATAAGAGACAGTTATTAATCCTCATCCTCGTCTTCGTATTCTTCACTAAAAGGATAGAGATCTTCTTCATCCTCGTCGAGTTCTTCTTCTTCCCCAAAATCACTTTTGGGGTCTATGTAGAGTGCTATAGAAGTTGCTCTAGGTAATGGTAGGTAATCGCTCTGCTCTTCCTCCGAAAGGGGTTTAGAATGAAGAACACGCCACATACAGATGATGATATAGAGTGCACAAAGGATACTCATATAGAGAAAAAGACCAGAGGGTCCAAAATAACTCATAAAAAAGGGAGAAATGAGCGGTCCCACAATACACCCCACTCCATAAACAAGGAGAAGAGCACAGGTAATTCCAATCACTTTTTTATCTGAAAAATGGTCGCACGTATAGGTAATTGCAAGAGGATAAAGGGTAAAAGAAATCCCCCCAAAAAGAACCATTAGTCCAAGAAGAAGGTAATAGTGAAAATGACTGCTATGATAAAGAGCAAAAGTCACAAGCATTAAAACAAAAGTAATCCCAATAATCACCTTTCTCCGATTGAAAATATCTGATAGGTGTCCAATCGGCCACTGAAGCAAGAGTCCTCCCATAATAGTAAATCCCATAATCTGCGAAATTTGAAAAAGATTTAAATGAATTTCTGTACCAAAGATAGGAGCAAGACCATAAAAAGAACTCATCATCAGTCCAGAAACAAAGCATCCAATAGGACCTAATGGGGATCTTTTGATGATTTGAAAAACATTTGTAATCGCAGATTCCAAAAGAACCGGTCCACTACTTCGCATCATCGATACGGGAATAACTGAAAGAGAGCTTAAAATCACTGTAATCGCGAAAGGAATCAGACTTTGAATGGGTGAAGCATTCAAAATGAACTGCCCAAAACCTTGAGCTAAGTAGAGAGTCAACATGTAAAGTGAGAGAAGTTTTCCCCGACTTCTTAATCCTGATGAAAGAAGGAGCCAACTCTCAATGGCAATAAAAAACCCCGAAGTACAAAAACCTGTGAGAATCCGATAAAGCGTCCAAGAATAGGGGTCGATATAGAACGATTGGACAACAATGATCACTGAGTTGATCGAAGCCATCAAGGCAAAGCTTCGAATATGACCGATGCGACTAATGAGTCTTTCAACATAAAGAGCGCCAAGCATCATCCCTAAATAATAGGCTCCACTAAGAATCCCCACGACAAAATTAGGATAGCCTTCAATAGAAAACCTTAAACTTGTGAACGTGGTAAAGAAACCGTTTCCAAGCATGACAATCACAAGACTCAGAAGAGGAGCAATCACACCGCGAAAAACCTTTCTCATGCATCCCTCTTTTTGGTTCCAATTTTCATCTTTGCCTCAGGAGAAGCCCACTGTCCATCAACTTTATGGAGAGGCTGAGTCACCACCATATATTTTTCCTCCTCAAAAGGGTGTTGAACCTCCCCTTTTCTCATAATCAATTGTTCAAAGGAATAATAAATTTCGAAATGGTTTTCATCTTTTTTTACTGTAGTAATATGGGAGTTCAACAGAATCGGAAGAAAGTATTCAGATTTTGTTCCAAGAAGCTTTGTCACTCCTTCTTCAATAGCAGACTGAAAAGCTTGCTTTCCCAATTGAGAAAACGCCTGTTGAAGAAGAGAAAAAAGTGTGTGATGAGCAGGACACAGCTTTTCCATTTCTTTATAGACTTCAAGGAGTTTTTCAAGGGTTAATCCGTTCGTTTTCTCTGCATGATAAATTTGCTTATCGCCGTCGTACAGTTGGAATGAAGGCCATTCACGATTCAATTCCTTTCCAAAGTCAATCGTCATGAAACAGTAGTCATCATCTTCCTCGATTTTCTCATTAATCGTAGGAAAATTTTCCAAATCCCCTTTAACCTTTCTTTTAGCTCCATCAGAGATTTTTTCTATAAATGAAAGTTCCTTTTTCATTTCAGAAGAGCACTCCTCAAAAGCCCAATCAAGGAGTCCAAGAGTTACGTTTGAAACTTCTTGGATTGAAAGGAGGAAATTCCACTGATATTTATTCAGAATCAGAGCACAAAGATTAAATTGTTGATCTTCACTCATATGGTAGAGAACCTCTTGCTGATTCCCTAACTGAATCAGTTGTCTACGATTTTCAAGTGGCAAATCTCTAGGGAGATGGCGGCTGGCAAGGTAGCTTTGAAGGATTTCAATGTCCTTGTGAGATGTTTTAGAAAGCGTTTCAATCAAATGAAAGAGTTCAGAATTGGTATCATTAATTTCTTCAAAGTCTTGGTAAGCAAGGACAATCTCCTGAAAAGCCTTCACCAGCTCTCGAAATCGTGTAATTTGGGAAAGGTTTTTCCGACAAACAGAAGTTCGAGAAAGTCGGTCATGAATCCCCTCTGGGGTTAAATAATACTCTTCTTTCAACGTTTTATTGCAGAAGTTAATGTTTTGAATCTGCCGGTATTGGTTAATCCGCGCTTTTTTCTTAAGCTCATGCCACATCCTTAAGTAATCCAAATGCTTACGTGATTTAATCCGGTGTAAACGAATGCTTTTGCTATCTCGAATAGGATTGGTGATAAATAAAAGAAGCTCACTGGGGTAAAAAATCGCTTTAAACTCCAATGCATCTTCGGTTGTATCAACCTTTTCTGATTGAATCTTGGTGAAAATAGCATTGAGAGACTGTCTTGGGTCGTCATGAACATGATCTTTACGGGCTACTTCAATATGTTCTTGAAGAGCTCTGAAAAAGAAGAGTTTTCGGGCAGCTAAGGCTTGCGCAATTGCCCGCTTAGCTTTTTTATACTTTTTATAGGGATAAACTCCTAATGTTAGGATAGATAAGATGATATTCTTAAAGGAATGACTCTTAAAAGACTTTCGAAAATGGTGTGTAAGAGCCCCTTGCCACGAATCTCTGTGGTTGACATTGACGAACTTAACATCGGGTAGTAATGGAT
>JAUHQH010000050.1 GCA_030408485.1 Candidatus Neptunichlamydia sp.
ACTGTTCATCAAACATACATGACCTATCCATATGTGTGCCCCCTTCTGAGACTTGGCGCCTCTTGTTTATTGGATGACCTTAAAAAGGGAAAACCCATCAAAAATCTCTCGCCTAATTCAACCCAATTTTAAACCATTTTATCTATATATAAATGTTGAAGAGCTAAAGCACTTACTATCGTTTGGTGGAATCTCTCACATATCCCATTTGTTTAAGGAGATTTTGTTCTTGCCCTTGTTCTATTGAAAGACAGAGCTCATATTCATGATCTTCTTTTCGATCACAATACTTCCCGTTCCTCGGTTAGTTAGTGTTCATAGGATCCTCATATTTTATTCTTCGAACCATGGCACAACTTTATCACCGAAAAACCTTGTTAGGCTTAATAATTTGGGTAGGGATCTTCTGAATAGATCGCTTCAAATGGAGGGGGGTTCGAGAGCTTGATATATTTCCCAATAACCCTTCCATCTTGAATCACGATGTAATAACGGCGTTGCTCAATCACTTGATTTCCCATCGTGATTTTTTCTATATATTCGTAGGTTTCTTTGTCCCCTCCCCGAGAAAGGATTTGATAAGGCTTTCCGAATCGGTGTTCAATATCAAAAGCTTTCATTCCGACTTCAACTTCAGCGTACTTATCACGCGTCATGACTTCGGAATTTGTTGCACACGCTAGCAAAAACAAAAGACCAATAAAAAATAAATATCTCATAATAAACCTACCTTGATTTTTTAATAGTTTACTATATTATTTATTAGCAACACGGTTTTATTTTTTTTACCATATAGGGGAGCTTAAGAGTTAATTATCTCTAAAAAACTAATCTTTGGCTTCTTCGATTGGACACCAGATCTTTCCGTGAATGAGTGTGCGAAAATCATCGTTTGTAGCATATTCTGCATGCATCAGATAGGCAGCAGAAATTTCACTCTTTTCATAAAACTCAAACCCTTCAAAGCCAAGATGGTCTAAACGAAATTCCCATCCGATCAACTTACCATTAATCATCCCCTTGCCCACAACTTTTCCAAGGGACTGGTTCTCGAGTTCGATTGAGAACCCTTTCCGCGTGATATCATAAAAAGCAAATTGGTTTTGCATGACATCGGAAAGGTCAGAAATTTGAATTTCTTGTGTGGATTCGATTCTCCCTTTTTCATCTTCAGGAACTTCCCAACGGGTATAAAATGGGAGTTCTTCATCCATCATTGAGAGCGTAATTTTTCCTTCTCCGATCCATGATCCGGGCTTTAAAATAAATGGATGGTTTGTCAAAACATAAACCTTCTTGTATAGATGCTTTGTAATATGCCTAAGGCGCTCATCGTTAAAGTCACAGAGGATCCACCATAGGTTACAAGAACCAGGGGCACACCTGTAATGGGCAAAAAACCACACATCATTCCGATATTGATCACCACATGAATTGCCAGATAGACACTGATTCCAGCAGACAAAGCCCGCCCAAAATGGTCTCTGGCAACTGCTGTAACTTGAAAACTACAATAAATCAGCCCGAAAAACAAGAGTAACATGAAAATTGCTCCAAAAATTCCAAATTCTTCGGCAAATGCAGGGAAAACAGAGTCTGTGTGAGCTGCAGGAAGAAATTGACGTCCTGTAAACAAACTTTTTTTGAACCCACTTCCAGTATATTTCCCTAAGGCAATTGCTGTTTTCGCAGCTTGGTGGTGATAGGTATCAGGATCAAACCGTTCATATTGATACTCCTTTAAAACCTTTGTTGCAACGGGTCTAATCTCTTCATGATCTAATACCCCCGTAAAAATTAAAAAAATTAAAATAAGAGCTGCCACCCCTAATGCAGACATGATTTTAATCACTCCTTTTCGAATCCCTGCAAAATAAAACATTCCTAAAGTCATCGGAAATAAAACCATGGCAGATCCAAGATCGGGTTGCTTTAATATTAAAAGGAAAGGCATCAAAACAATCACTCCTGCTTGGAAAAAAGTCCGCCAATCGCCAACATTTCTCCCCTTTTTTTCAAGAAACCAACTCAAAGTAAAAACAAGGGTAAGTTTGGCATATTCAGAGGGCTGCAGTGTCCCACCAACAAAAGGAATCCGATACCAACGATGAACATGTTGAATCGATTCTGTAAAAAAAAGACCTATTAGAAGTAGAATGGTACCAAGATAAAGAACCCAGGCCCACTCCCTCAGTTTGTGGTAGTTAATCCCTACAAAAAATAGATAGCAAAGGATTCCAACACCAAATCGTTGGATTTGGTTCTTAACATGAGGGGTAAAGAATAGATATTCCCCTGTAATCTGAACCTCTGAAGTCGTAGAGGCAATGATAAGAATGCTCATCATCATGAGTGCCATTATAAGAGGAAGTGTTCTAAAATCAATGCGTCTTAAAACTTGATGGTTCCACATAACACTTTATTGTCCATAATTTGGAGTTATTATGGTAGAAAAAGTCGCACAAATCCATCTAGAGAAAGTTAATTCTACCAATACTTATGCGAAGGAAAATTACTCCCGCTTTGATCTAAACGAAATCACCCGCATCACTGCAGATGAACAAACCGGAGGGCGCGGCCGTTTTAATCGGAGTTGGGTGTCTCCTAAAAGAGAGAATATTTATCTCACCTACTTTTTCGCAATGGATAAAATGAACCTTAACAATATTGCTCAAATCCTTTCCTTAAGCATCACAAAACTCTTAAACAAATTAGGCCTTTCTCCACATATTAAGTGGCCGAATGATGTTTTGGTTAACGGGAAAAAAATTGCAGGCATTCTTTGTGAAACGACAGATCTTCATGATGCATTTGGAGTCATTTTAGGAACAGGAATCAATGTCAATATGCTTAAAGAACCTCTAGATCAAATTGATCAACCTGCAACGTCTCTTCTTGTTGAACTTGGAGAAAAACAAGAATTGACTCCTTTGATCAAAATGTTAGAGGAACTCTTCCTTGAAGATTACCATCTTTATCTAAGAGATGGTTTTAAACCCTTTTATACGAGTTATGATGCCCTATTAACACATAAAGGAAAACCGATTACCCTTAAGCAAAATGGCCATGTTATTTCAGGAACCCTTCACTCTCTAAACCCTGATGGCCGATTGAATATTTTTTTAGATAATGGTGAGATTCAAACTCACTCATCAGGGGGACATTAAAAAGTAGTGTTTAGAGGTTTTATGGATATGCTCTAATCGAACCGGAACTTTTTGCACTTATGTTCGATATCACTATAGTTTCCTGATTGCTGAAATTTTTTCCAAATAGTATCAACCGCATACGGAGAACTTTGTTGATAAAATATATAGGTCTGAATGACCTTTACCGCTTCTTGAAAACAAGTTCTAAGCGTATCAATGCAGCTGAGATGAATCACACATATGCGTGGGAGCGAAGAGATTCTTTAATACGATAAACATTTCCATCAGGAGTTTTATGATGGGATTGATAATAGCCTCCCAGTAGGAAAATATTCCATTCCCCCTTCTCCGCCCGTTTAAGATATGAGTGAAGCCCTCTCTGCTATTTTAGGAGAGTATGCTAAAGAGACTTATCTTCAACAAACATTTCCAGGCTCACCCAATGCGCTGTTGAAAGCTGAAAGATTTTTCGGATTTTCCGATAAGTTAAGATTTTCGGTGAAAAGATAATTTAGACGATGATCTTCAAGAGCAACATTTTCTAGAAGCTAATTCTTTAGCCTCCTTGGCTTATACCATATCTAGTGCAATTTTTACAGAATTTTTCTGCACCGCTCCTTCATGCAAGAAGGATAATTCTGATAGGTTATTGGAAAAGGAGATAATGGTCACTTTCTGTAAAACGGTTTAAAGAAAGCATTTTTGTAGAGAAAGAAAATTGTTCTACAATCTCATAAGAAGTGCAGATTTTTTCAGAAAGAACCTTCCCTCCATCAAGAAGTGTATGAACCTCAAGGTAAGGTTTATCAAGGGTTGTTCCATTTAGAAATGAGATTTCTTCAACATTTAAAACTTCCACTTTTGCATCAAAAGAAGGATGGGGCTTGATTTGAATAAAAACTTTCTGATCAAAGCGTCTTTTTTCAGCAATGAGCTGAAATTTTTCACTAAGCTCACTTCCCTGACAGAGTTCAGGACTCACTTGAACCCCTCTAGCTACTAGGAGATCATTCATATCTAGGAGTGAGGTTCGATTCACAAAATTTTCCCAAATCTGCTTCTGGTGTTGAGTCGGTTCATTGAGATATTCAGGATAGATAAATTGGAAACATAGGGTCGCCCCTCCTTGAGTGTTAAGCCCTACCCACATTTGATAGTATTTTCGCCCTCTTGGCCCTTTAGCAGCGAGTTCCCTATAAGGAAAAATCCCCCATTTTCCACGCTTTACCTTGATTTCTGTGAACCCTGCAGCTGTCAAATCATTCACTTGGCCATCATTAGAAAACCGATCGAACCCTTCTTGAGTCACGGTTGTGGTCACTTGAGAGCGTATCAAGCACCCTTTTAAACCTGTAGGATCTTCAAAATAATCTGTCAGACTTCTTTCAGATCCCCAATAATATCCTTGGCTAAAATAGGGATCTTCAGTTCTTTCTCCAAGAATAAAGTCATGAGGAATATAGGGATTTACAAGAGGGGGTTGGACAACATAAGGAAGGAGATTCAGTATTCGAATGTCTTCATTCTTTTCCTGAGCAAACGCTCCTACCGATACAAAGAAAATAAAAAAAAGCTTCCATATTAGCATCTCACTACTTAAACCCTATGAGTCACGAGATTTATTCCCATATTAAACATAAGGAGCTTTTCATGCCACCCCAAATTGCACTTTATGTTATGAATTGTGAAATATGTTGCGCTATTTACCTCTTTTTCTGAGATTGGTCACTTAAAGATAGATATAAATGTATTCTGATACTCGGCAAAGATTTGAGGAGTTACTAAAGTCGCGCCATATTTTGATCGAGTTATAGACCATCTTCTCACTTTTAGAAACCACTTGAATGCCCCTTATCATCCGAACTAAATAGTGGCGCGTCTTGGCTAATTATCCTGTTTCCTAATAATATGTTGCTTCGAAGTGCCACATCTCATCAAATGCTACCTCTTTAACATCTGCAGTAATAGATGGTTCTGGAAGATTGACCGCTTCTTTAGAAATTCCATCGGTAGATCAACGAATATGACTAAAACACTCCTAAAGCATCTAACATCACAATCACAATGATCAATGGAGCGAGATATTTCATACTAATTTCAAAATACCACCTAAGATAGGAGTGGGTTCTAAAAAGCCCTTCAGCCCCTTCTTTAAGGTGGGAAAATGCCTTTTTGAAGGTCCAACGCCATCCTACAAGAATAACAGCTGTTAACCCTCCCAAAGGAATCAGGATATTGAGACATAAGAAGAGAAGGAGATTGAAAAAGTTCTTTCCAAAGAGGGTAAAGTCTTTCCAGGGTCCAAAGGAAAGGACGCATGGGAGAGCTACTATAAACACTGCAATTCCTGTTGTGAGAACAGCACGATGCCTTTTCCACTTCCATGCATCCATGAAATAGGCAATCAATGGCTCCATTGCTGATATTTGAGAAGTCAGTGCAGCTAAAACAAGAAGGATAAAGAAAAGAAGACAAAAGAAGTACCCCCCAGGAATTTGGGAGAAAATAATAGGGAGTGTTTGAAACATTAAACTTTCCCCAGAAGAAGGAGGAAGTTCTGCAGAGAAGACTATGGTAAAAATTGCAATTCCAGCTAAGAGAGAAACACAAATTCCAAAAAGGGTAATGGGAATACATGTTCCAGGGATGTTTTCTTTTTTCCCTAAGTAGCTTCCATAGGTAACCATTGTCCCCTGCCCTAAGCTTAATGAGAAGAATGCTTGTCCCAGGGCAAGAAGAATGGCTGTCGGTGTAATTTCTGACCAATCGGGTTTAAAAATGAATGCAAGCCCCTTTTCGCCTCCTGGCATTAAAAGCCCCTTTATCGCAAGAAAAAGGAGGACAAAAAGGAGTAGAGGCATCATCACCTTGTTCCCCGCTTCAATTCCATTTTGTACCCCGGTATACAGAACAAAAAGTGAAACAAGTAAAAACCCAGCAAGTGAACCTATTCCCCAGATTGGAGAAGTACTAAAAGCATTAAAATGTGAAATGGCTGCTTGGGTTGAATCAAAGTGGGTCAAACTTCCAAAAACTGCCTGTAGAAAATAGCCGAGTGTCCAACCAGCAATTACTGAATAAAATGAGCTCACGAGAAAACCAGTTAGAATCGTCATTTTCCCAGCTCCTTGCCACCCCTTATGACGCCCAATCTGCTTAAATGAGCCTGAAGGATTTAACTGGGCTTTGCGTCCGATTAAAATCTCAGAAATTAAAACCGGAAAGCCTACAAGAAGAACGCAAATTAAATAAAGAAGAACAAAGGTTGCCCCACCATTCTCTCCTACGACATAAGGGAAGCGCCAGATACTCCCGAGCCCTATGGCTGAACCAACAGCTGCCCAAATAAAACCAAAACGGGATTTCCACTGCTCACGATTTGTCTTAGCGAAAACAACCTCCTAATACTTGCACAACATACCTTAGTCTAGCTCAGCTAAACTAAAAGTGCTAGGGGAAATCCTCTCTTCCTCCTCTGGAACGATTCGTTTATTGGCATAAAGGTTATGGAAAAGGCGTTCATAATCTTTAACACTGTGTAAAAGCTGACGGGAAAGTGGCGGATTTTCCGGTGCAATATTTTGTTTCTCATCGGGATCTTTTTCAAGATCATAAAGTTCAACTTCTTGAGAAATATGCGTATAGATAAACTTATATTTTCCTCTACGACAGCCAAAGTTTTTAAAAACATAAGGATTATGAAAGAAAATCTGCCTTTCATCCATTTCTCTCTTGAGAGAACTTCCTATCGATAGGTTGAACCCATGGAGTCTCAAAATATCCATTAATGTTGGAACAAGGTCAAGTTGGCTACCAGGAGTTGTGATCCTTTTAGGCTCTAAAATCCTCCCCTTTCCATAAATCATGAGAGGAACTCGAATGTTCTCTTCATAAAGATAACGCTGCTCAACAAAATTATTATGCTCTCCCATGGGATATCCATGATCCCCAAGAACAAATATAAGGGTATTCTCAAGAAGATTCTTCTCTCTTAAGAGTTCAACAAGAAGTCCTAAGCACGCATCACTGTAATGGAAGGTGTTGAGATATTTACGATAGATTCTTGAAATTTCAGGGGGGAAAGAAGGAGGTTGATAATGGGTAGGAAGATTCCAAGGATGATGATTTGTAATGGTGAAAAGAGTAAGGAACTGAGAGGTGTCTCTTTTGTTTTCCAAAAAATCCGCTGCATAGTGCATTAAACACTCATCAGGAAGGCCCCAACTTGATGATTTTAGCTTTGGGAAATTCCTAGATATCTCTTCTTTTCCATGAACAACATCATACCCATGGAGATTAAAAAAATGATCCTGCTTTTCGAATTCAATTGGTCCATTATGCAGATAACTTGTTTGGTATCCTGCCTCTTGCAGCAATTGTGGAATACCAATAAAAGGAGTTTTTGCTCGAGCAGCAATTTCAGAAGCATCCATATCTGAAGGAATCCCAAAAAGGGAAGAGACAACCGAACGAGAAGTTCGTACTGAGTTTGCATAAAAATCGGTAAAAAGAATCCCTTCTTTGGATAAGCGATCAAAATGAGGTGTAACTCCTCTTTTTGCCCCTAAAACTCCGACATTTCGAGCTCTAAAAGATTCCATGAAAAGGAAGATAACATGAGGTGTTTCCCCATCCTGAACAGTCAGATCAAAGACTTTCTGTCCAGAAAATCCTTGGGTATACTTAAAAAGGGGATATTCCGAAGAAGGGGTTGATTTCTTTTCATTCTGACTTTGAAAACGGGCGCGCGCTAAATATTCTATATCGGTTCGATCATTTTTCCTTTTAATAAACCGAAAGAGTTTTCGGATATACCATAGAGTGTGCTGAAAAACGATCTGATCGGTTGCGTATGAAACCTTTTGTGGAAGGAGAAAGTGCCTCAAGGTTCCAATGATCCCTAAAAAGAGCCCCATTAAAAGCCAATCACTCTGAAACTGGAGTTTCTGCAGATCTCCCCAACACATCCAATAAGTAAAAATAGGTATGATTAAGAACACAAAAGCAATCGGGGAAAATCTCCAAACTTTCTTTTCTTTAGCTGAATCCCAAAAACAACGGGCATCATTCAAAAGAGAAAAGAAAGAAACTTCCATCCGTATTCCTGTTCTCCGATGTAAAATTGCATCGAAAATAAGATGAAGTTGTAAAAGGGTAGATCCTACAACAAAAACCCAAAATAGCCACCCTTGTGCAAAGGGAAAAATTGTTTGAAATAAAACAAGTAGAAATAGCTGTTCAAAAGCAATGAAAAGATCTTGACAAACACCTGTTAAATAAGAGATAAAAAGTGAAGATCGCACAGCTATGTGGCGGTGCAAAATGCCAAATCGAACACAAAAAGCAGGAAGGGTTATAAGGAGCAAAAATATCCATACAGTAACCATATATTAAGGGTACTTTCATAGAGAAAAAGTGTCAAAGTTTTTTAATAAAATTCCATCATAGACTTTAATAACCTCAAGG
>JAUHQH010000051.1 GCA_030408485.1 Candidatus Neptunichlamydia sp.
CAATCATCCGGGAACTAAAATCTTAGAAAAAACCCTTTATTATATCCCTTTTCACAAAAAGTTATTTTTTAAAATTTTTCGTCGTTCATATTCTTAATTATTTAGTGTATACTCAATAAATTATCGAAATAATATTTCTTGTAAAGATTACGATTTAATTATCAAAATTAACGGTTTATCTTCCTTCTAGAGGACTCTTTCTTCTCAGAAAATTAATGGATAAAAAAACCTTATACCATTTATGAAAAATAACGTAAGAAGTGGCGCAGAGATTTTCATGATACAAACGATTTCAGATAAGTGTAAAACTTTCGATTAGCGTAAGAGCTTCTTCGCTGCTTAACCTTTGAATAGACCATGCTTTTAACTGTCCTAAAGCTTGCTGTGCATACATTTCATAGCCACAGACAATTTTTCCCCCTTTATTTTGGATTGTATTGAGAAATTTTGTCTTTCTCGAATGCATAATCACATCAAAACCCAAAGAGTTTTCTCTAATGAACTCAGAAGAGATAGGTATCTCCCCTATTTTTGGAGACATTCCAACAGCGGTGGTATTCACAATGATATCATAAGGACATTGATCGATTTCATTGATAGAAATGAATTCTCCTTGAATTTGATCAGCAAGGGTTTTAGCTTTTCCAAGAGTGCGGTTTGTAATAATAACTCGAGCTCCTCGCTTCGAAGCTTCTGTACTGATGGCTTTTGCAGCTCCACCTGCTCCAATAATTAAAAGGGTTTTTCGGACAACTTTTCCTTTCTTTTCCAAGGCATCAAGAGCTCCTTTTCCATCGGTGTTCGTTCCAAACCACCCTCCTTTTCTCCTTACCAAAGTATTGATAGCCCCAATTTTTTTTGCTTGGGGATCCATTCCTGATAGATGAGGAGCTACAATCTCTTTAAGGGGCATTGTAACACTCAATCCAACCAAAGGGAGCTCTTTTGTAAGGGTGAAAAATTCAGGAACCTCAAAGGGTTTTAAAAGGATTTTTACATAAACCCCATTTTTCTCCACTTTTCTGAAGATCAGATTGTAACAAAGATGACCAATACTTTTATCAACAGGGTCTCCGATCAGCCCATAAATTTCTGTTGATTGATTGAGAGTTGGATAGTGATAGATGTCGACGAGCTCAGAAATAGAGACTTGCCCTGGCATGGTCTCTTTTTCCAAAAAGGTATACGTGAGAGGACTATCGACAATAGGAGCTAAAATGCGTGTGATCTCTCCCGTAGCTCCCATACACATTCCTGCTACATCTTTGTTTTTCTTAACCAATAAAAGCATCTTAAATGCGTCTAATGAGGAGTAGGCCATCGTTGCTAGTTTATAAATTGCAGCAGGAGTCTCCTTCATTTTTTTTAGAACCTCTTCTAAATTTTCTGGGGTCTTTTCAAAATTATGATAAGAGGAAATAACTTGAATTTCTGGGTCGATTTTATCAAAAAAATTGGAATCATATTCAAGATCGACATATTCAGGTTTTAAAGTTAAGAATTCGAGGAGTTTATCCTCTCTTTCAGCTTCACTTCCTTTAAACCTTCCCCCTTGTGAATTTTTTCTAAGGGTAAAGATAATGGGAAGCTTTGAATAAGCTGCGAGTTTTGAAAGATGGGAAAGGCGGGCTCCCTTCATGAGATCCAACCGAAATTCTAGTGCGTCACCAAGGTTTGAGGCTGCTTGAATTCCTTTCTTAGCTTCTTCAAAATTTCCTTGAATCGTGACCACTAACATCCCCCTTTTATAATTCATGGCGGAATTATTGCAAATCTATCCTTTTTCCTGTATGAATCACGGGACATGGCTACACTCACTCTTGACCCAGAAGGATCTTTTTCTCATGAAGCACCCTTAAAAAGGCATCCTCATAAGAAACTCGTCTATGCAAACACCATTGATGAGCTCTTCTTTCGTCTTGCTGAGAAAGAGATGTCAGAAGATGTCATTCCTATAGAAATTGCAGATCAAGCTCACAGTAGAAAAATTTCTTGTCAACACAAAGTTAAAATGTCCTATTCTCATAAAACTCTTCATGCCACACTCCTTTTCCCCAACACCCCTTTATTTTGAAGAATTAGGACATTACCATTTTGGTGCTACACTCTTTTTCCAATGGAAGGATCAATTGCACTCCACCCCCAGTTTCAACCTCAAGAATAATACCATTTATCCGAAAAATCTTTCAGCTTTCAACAGCCTCCTAAATAGATTTAGAGACTTAACCGAGTACAAAAGTTTCGGCTTTGTAAAAAATAGGCGCTTGTGGACGGTTTTTGATAGATTTTGTAGTTTTTAAGTATTGAGAACTGAAAAATCCAGCTCATTTAAACACACCTCTCATTAGGAAAGAATCAAATTTGGAGGGTTTAGAACTATGAGCCTCTTTGAGTTGTAACAAATACAGAACTGCACCAGCAGTCTTCATCTTTATTTTTGCTCTTCATGTTATTCTTTTTGATGGCACCTATAATGGATCCCCTTTGCCTTGGGTATTCTAGGCGCGGTACTTAATACAATATCCCCTGTCCATATAGCTAAGCTCCGTGCGAGGGACATATATGCTTAAAACCTGAAGCATCTGTTATTAGCTGAAGTAATTGCAACCTTATTGATAGGACCTGTCTACATATCTACGCTGGTATGATGCTTATAACCATACCAGTATTTATCCTTCCCTTATGCAACCTATCTTCGCTTGGACGTCTGCAGAAAAAGGAGAATACCTCTGAAAAAGAATATTTTATTCACCAATAAAGACCTCTTGATTCAAGCTTTCCATTAACTCATCGATAAAGAGTTGGAAATATCATACTGTTTGGTCAATGTTACTTATATGCCAATATAGTAACCGACATGTGACCACCATTACCACTAATTGTTATTTCTCTATTAGGACATATTTTGATCCAAATATTATCCGAGTTAATACTCCAGGCATTTTGTGGGTTATAACATTTATAAAAAAAATGATATTTGTGTCCAAGGCTATTAGAAAAAACTACCGTATGATCTGAATAACCCACATTAGATCCGGTTTGTGCAACACAATACAATAGAAGATGCGTTGCATTTTGAGGGATTGATTCAGGAATCTTATGGGTGCCATTAGATGATGATAAACTAATTCCTGACACAGGAACCATTGTCATGTATCTGTTTATTTTTTGATCTAAATCACTAATTTTTTGGTTTTGTGCCTCGTGTTTTAACTGGAATTCGCTGATTATTTTTGAGCTCTGTTCTAGAGTCTCAACTCTTTTTCTAAGTTGATCATTTTCTTGTTTTAATTGAGAAAATTTTTCTCGAGTAACACCACTTATTTTCTCAAGAGGATTTATTACTCCTTGATTCATAATTTGCTGAAAAGATTGTTGTATTTCTTGGGATGTTGGGAATCGTATTTCCATAGCATTCTCCTTTTCGATTAAAAACTATCTATATAGTTTACTGAAGGTGAAAGTTTTTGTCACCTGAAATGAAAATATGAATCATTAAGATATGCTAGATCCTCTTATTTTAGAGATCAATCAATGCGAGGTTTCTATTTAGAGGTTGCGTAAAGGTTTAATATCTCGAACAATTTAAAGATGAGGCAATCTGCGCTTTATTCGGGATTTTTGTCATTGCTATAGGTATTTTTGAGGGTAGTTCTGTCCTTGGATTTTTGATTGGTGATATTGCCCAATTATAGATAATTGCTGAAGTTCCAATCATAGCAATACTTTACTTTACTTAAACAGAGACCTAATTTATCTATCTTGGATGGGGAGTTAGAAGTTTCTAACTCTTGCACTGAATACTCAAAATTGTTTGATTTTTCTGTTTTGACATGGATGAAAAGATGCCCATCCCTTTTTTTAGGATGTCTTGCTCCTCTCTTAAGATCCGATTCTCTTTCCTGAGTCTTCTCATTTCCTCATCTTCTTTTTTTTGACTTCCTGTTTTGATAAGCTCACCTCTGTGGTGCGGCCCTAACCACGAGGTGAGTGTTGATTTGCCGATTCTTAAATCATGAGCCACATCTTTGATTTCCATCCTTTCTTCCCTAGCCAAACGAGCTGCATTAGCTTTAAATTCTTCGTCAAATTTCTTCATTTCTTAAACCCCTCTTTTTCACGAAAAGTCTATATCATATCCGTCCACTTTTTCGGGGCAAGACTAGTTTTCATGTAGCGAATATGGAATCGTCTATGTTATTAAACGGTTAGTTGTTGAATCAAAGTGGTGGTAATCACAATTCTCAAATAAGCGAAAAATTCTTCGACAGTATTTCTGGTGACTTTACATTTTAAGAGTGGCCACTTAAAAGATAGATAGAAATGTATTCTGATACTCAGCAAAGATTTGAGGAGTTGTTAAGTCGCGCCATATTTTGATCGAGTTATAGACCATCTTCTCACTTTTAGAAACCACTTTAATGCCCCTTATCATCCGACCTAAATGGGGGCCGCGTATTCCTATTATCCTTATCAATAGCAATTGTTCCCCCTTTCCAAAAAAGGCGTTTCTTCTTTGGTAGTACTTTGGGAAAAACTTTCCAATTGTCAGTATAAAATATGGAGCCCTTCAGATCCTTGACTTTGTGATAGAGTCGTTTAAAAAAGGTTGCAACACTGCGATCGCCGACAACTCGGTCAATAGTTCTCGTTACCCAATGGTCCACCCCTTTGATAATTCATTTTTTGTTTTTTTTGACCTAAATAGAAGGGCTACATCTCATCAAATTCTACCTCTTTCACATCTGAAGTAGATGCACACTCTCAAAAATTGTGACGGGTTCATCATACAATATTAAAATCACCCATCCTATCGACCTCAAATCTTGCCGAAGTTTTATGAAAAAGACGAAAAGATCAAATCCAATTCTACATATTATTTTTGATAAATGGTATAAGATGACAAAACTCGCGAAAGTGTCTCAGAAGAGAGTCGAGAAAGTAAATAATGCGCTAGTTAAAAAACTGGAGCCTGTACAAGACTTTATCTCAACGGCAACGGCAGGTAACGGAAAAGAGTCTTAATGAGCATACAAATGGGCTCGCGTGTCAGTATCTTCCTAAAAAACAAAACTTCAATGATGTGACAGGTGAAGACATATAGGAAATTGAGTTTTTGCTTAACAATAGATCTCGAAAAGTGCTAAGCTTCTCGATACCTTTCGGAGGTTTTTACTCAGTTCAGTAAAAAGGATGGTATTGTCGGACTTCAGAGTTGAATTGGTGTGGTATTAATTTGCGGATAGGTTCATGATGAAATACAGGATTAACCTTAGTTACGACGGAACCCATTATAGTGGGTGGGCCATCCAACCTAACAGCACCTCTATTCAACAGCTTATCCAAGAAGTTCTTCAAACGATTCTCGGTGTCGAAACACCTATTATTGGTTCAGGACGGACCGATGCAGGGGTTCATGCAAGGCTCCAAGTTGCCCATTTTTCCCATCCTGAAAACTTGAATCTTTCTTCCTTGCATTATTCATTAAACGAGATCCTTCCTAAAGATATCCGGATTCATGAGATTCTCCCTGTCGATGAAGAATTCCATGCCCGCTTTAGCGTTAAAAAAAAGATTTACCGCTACTACCTGTTAACCGTTCAAGACCTTTTTAACTACCGCTATGCGTATTATGTCGATACTCCCCTTAATCTCGACCTCCTGAAAAAGGCTCTGCCTCTCCTAGTAGGAACGCATGATTTTTCAGCTTTTGCATCCAGTGGATGTGGTGCTAAGAATCCGGTCAAAACCCTATATCAGCTCGATATTCTTGCCCTTGAGCGAGGATTTTGCCTCCTGTTCGAGGGAGATGGCTTCCTCTACAAAATGGTCCGCAATATCACGGGAACTCTCCTAGAAATCGCGACTCATAAACGCTCTCTTGAAGATCTACAGCGAATTCTCACTTCTAAAGACCGCACTCAAGCCGGGCAAACAGCTCCCGCACATGCTCTTTTTCTACATCATGTTGAATATTAAATATATATGATTCGGCATTAAATTATTTATTATGATTTATATATATTCGAATCAAGTTTATTATTATTGTCATGACGACTGGAACTGATCCAATATTCATGCTGGCTAATCAGCAAGCCAAACAGCAAACTGGTCCAAATGAACAAGGCATCGTAGATGCCTTTGAAGTTACCTTGAAAATTATTTTTTGGGTTATTGATCATATCCCTTGTATCAATACTTTCTTTCTCAATCACTACAACAACACGATTCCTGATGTATCGACCAAAACTTTCAAGGACCGGGAACTGATCCAACTGAGCGCTTTTCCCTGTCCCTCCTACTTCACAGCAAAACAAATTGCCCATTGCCTACCTAAAATCGCTCGAGACTACTGTGCATTAATCAAGAGATCAGACGAAGCACCTGAATATTCACTTTGTTATTCGATGCTTGGTGTTGTATCAACTAACCGACCTTGCAAAAAGGTTCTAGATCAAAGGGTCACTCTATTTTATCAAGAACAAGTCTCGATTCATTTGGGAATTCCAGATCCAGAAAAACGGCCGACTCTTTCTCGAGATTTTATCTCTTCATTTGTCCGCATCCTTCCATCAATGCCATTAATAGAGCTCTATATTCATGGTCCGATTGCAAGCAACAGCGATAGAGACAAGCTGAAAACAATCATCACAACAACAAATACACTAGCAACACTTCACTTGGAAGTTGGGGAAGACTCTGCGACTTACTTTACTGAAGAAGCCCGCGGCATGTTAGAGACCAATCATACGATCACCGTTTTTAATCTAACGCTCACGGGAACAAAAAGTGCATTAACCTTTGAGACTGATCCCTGGGAAAATCTAAAGGATCATCCCCGATGTACCCTTACATATACCAATGTAAAAGCCCCTGATGGGTTTATTCCAAACCACTCTCTAACATTTCAATAAATTCCGATTCTATGTAGAATCACCGATTTCCATGCCGATGTGGTGGAATTGGTAGACACGGTAGATTCAAAATCTACTTATAGCAATATAGTGCTGGTTCGAGTCCAGTCATCGGCAAAATCTTTTCTTAGATCACCTTTGGAAAACCCCATTTTAAGTCTTTGCGCACTCGATAAAAAGAAATGATGTAAAAGATAACGAAAAGAGACAGCTTCTTTCTAGTCACTTTTCTTTTATTCTTTTTTATGGCATCCTCTTTCGCATGAGCTGGATACTAGATTATTCTCCTATTTTTTTTGATTTTGATGGGCTTCTCTGTCTCTTATACAC
>JAUHQH010000052.1 GCA_030408485.1 Candidatus Neptunichlamydia sp.
ACCACTATTCTCCATGCATTCCAATTACCAAGTTCTAGAATCCCTTTAAGGGGTATGAATAGCAAACAACAAAAAAGAACTTTTAAATATTATAGAAACTTTATCAGATCGTGTTTTATCTGACTTTGATCGCTTAAAAGAGCTAAAAAAGAGGGGATTAAACACCTCATTTAAAGAAATGGAAAAACTTCTCAGAAAAGGTTTTTCTCACCTAGCTTCTTGCACCGAAGTGCTTTTGAAAATTTTAAGATGGCGGGCAATTAAAAGCTTTAACGGTTTTTTGAATTGGCTTATCTCTTTGAAAGAACCTTTTGAGATTTTTAATAAGAAAAAATATTCAGCTTCAGAAAAATGGGAGGATAGGCGTCTTAAAATAACCTCTCCTTTTTTCAAAGAAGAGATTTTGAATATGTTTGTTGATCAGAAAAGTTTACTAGAGTTAGGATCAAGTGGTTTATACACAATTTATTAAAGTCATTATTGTTTTTCTTAAGAAGGGGAGTTAGACGTATTTTCAGTTTTACCTTTTATGGTTAAGCTGTTGTGCATTAAAAAATCTTTCTGGAGCAGGTGGCTTTGATCTGTCTCAAAATCGGATATTACTGTAAGGGAAAGGGGAGTTTCTTTATTCTCTATCGAGAATAAAAGGAAACTTGAGTTGATTGATATCTTCTTGGTCTAATTTTTCTAAAAGGAGTGTTTCCATCTTATTTTCTTTCTTTGTTTGCCAGCTTTTCTTTTGAGTCCTATTCCTTCAGCTGCATTTTACTCTGAACCTGTACATTCTGCATATGAGAAAGACCATGAGAAAAGTTTTGATATCCCTATAGACGAGTTTGGAAAAATGAATCCCTGGATTCTTCTTAGGCCAGACAATCTCTCTATCGATCGGTATTTTGCGTTTATTGACCTTGCTTGCGATGAAGCCTTTCTAGAAACCCTCTCAGAAGAAGAATTCGATAGGGTCGTAGAATTTCTGACTACGATGCTGCGTATCGAGTGCTCCCGAAAATCATGAAGACCTTGTAGAAACTTACGACCATGATATCTAAGAGATAATAGACGCTCTTTATGGAGACCAGAAATGGGAGATCGCTTATAGCTACGGCTTTGATTTCAAGATTACCCCTCTTGTTCTATTCCCTGAGAAATTTGATGTTTTCCTTTGCAAACATTGGTTCAAAAGAAAAGCCCATCACTTTGGCCACTGGTGCAGAAAACATAAGAAGTCATTAATTGCAGGAGCGGTCGTAGTAGGGGTTGTAGCTCTTGCCATAGCAACAGAAGGGGTTGGTGGAAGTTCTGCAGCAGCAGTTGTAGGAGGAATCATTGACAATATCTATAGAGATGACTTCCCCAAAGCATATCAATAAGCCTGGAGAGGTTTGTCTAGATAATGAATCTCCACAAGCTGATCTACCCTCTCTTTATCAGTCTTCTGCCGAATACATACCAGTTCCAAGTAAGTGAACCAACATTATTGGAGCAATCCCGAGTTCTTTCTTTTGAAAAGGTAGAAGAAGCAAAGCTAGAAATTGCGGAGCAGACTCAAAATATTTTAGAGATTCCAGAAAAAACTTCGATTGAAAAAGCTGAAGATATAACCAAGACGGTCGTATCTAATATTGTTCATGACATCTTTGAGAGTATTTCCAAAATAGGAACAACCTGGCATGAACTCCACCTCAATTCTGCTCCAGAAGATATACAAGCTTACAAAGAGTATGCTGCGGCACAGCATGAAAAAATCGATGAAACTTTTGGAACCTACCGTCCAGACTATAGTTTAGAGCCTCAGGAATATGCAGAAGCTTATAAAGCTGCTACAATCGAGGAGCTGGGCCATTATCCTGAGATGCAAATGGGGGAGCTACCACCTCAAGGAGCTTTGATTAATGCTACTTCAAGGATTGCAACCGTTGGTATCTAGAACCATTGGAATTGCAGCAAGAAATGGGACTGCTACAAGACTACTGCCTTAGTAGGAAGCATGATCAATTGGGAATCTCCAATCCCACCTACGTCGGTCAATGATACGATTGGATGGAAAGTGGGGGATCCTATAAATAACCAAACACTAAGTGTGAAGGCCCCGACATGGAGTACCGTCAGATATCGATACTGGAGGAATGAGGCGTTCAATGTGAAAAATGGGGTAATGACTAAAGCGTTAGAGCATGATTGCTACCAACCAACACCCGAAAACATAATGAGAATGGGAAAAGGTTTAGCACCACAAAAACTTACATAACGATACAGGGATGATAGAAAGCATAGAGCTGCACTACGAACCGCCACAGAGAGGTGGAGGGTCTCTTTGACTTCACACCAGTTACGCCAGCTGAGCACGCTAAAATAACGCGAGTTCGATTTTGAACCTACAGGTTATTAGTTTGTTAAGACGAAAACCTTAGATAAAAAAAGGCCCTTTTTTGTAAATTACTTTTTAAGTAAACCTTATCAATTTAAAAGGGGGGTAACCACCGCGGCTGATGCTGCCAAATGATTCTGCAATATAGATGATTTCTCGATAAAATTTGAACCCAAATGGAATCCTTATTTGATCTCTAAAAATAAGAGATCACCAAGACGAGTGCGCAGCCTTTGCTCGAGCGAAGTGATGACGATTGCGGTTTTATTCCATCGCATTGGTTATAGGAATTTTAAGGAGTTTTATCTCGGATATGTTATCGCCCATCTTTCTCTATATTTTCCAAGGCTCCCAAGTTATAATAAATAGGTTTATCGAAATCAGAAAAGAGATCGTTTTTCCATTGTACCCCTTATCTTAAGGAGCTATTTTTATCAGGCAACAGGTGTTTCTTTTATCGATTAAGCCCTTTTGACTGTTTGTCATAAGGAAGAGGTATTCATAGTTATAAAGTCTTCAAAACATAGCTCCACTCGCTTGGTTCTTTAGCTTTAAACTTCACGTAATTGTCAGTGATCAAGGAGCCCTTCTTAGGCTGCGCTCCCACAACTGCAGGAAATGTAAATGATCGTCCATCTCCCTCGAATCTTGTTGAAGGAAAGCTCCAGAGGAAACTATTTGGAGGCATAAGGATATTTTATTTATCTCAAAAACTTTTTAACGCACTCCTAGAAAAGAGGTGCATCTTGTCACTAAACTTAAAAAAAATATGAAAAATCGATTAATGAGTGTTTGCGATAAACTCATCCTACGTAAACAAACGGTCTCTCATTGAGACACTCTTTGATCAACTCAAAAATATCTCTCAAATTGAACATTCCAGATTTTAGTCAATTTGATTGCTGACTTAACAGCTGACGCTTTACAGGGGGAAAAACTATCCGTTAATTTTGAAAAACTACCGCTTAAGTTCCTAACCTGTCTCTTATACACATC
>JAUHQH010000053.1 GCA_030408485.1 Candidatus Neptunichlamydia sp.
CTATTATCCTGCTCAATAGCAATTATTCCCGCCTTCCCAATAATGCATTTCTTCTTTGGTAGTACTTTGGCAAAAGCCTGCCAATTGTCAGTATAAAGTGAGGAAATATATTGAGAGCCAAAAAACTCCAATATGAAGCAAGCACCTTATATTCTTCACCTTAAGGAAGAGGTTTTATAGCGAATTTGGATAACGTCTTTCTTCAAGGGGGATTCCATCTTCAAAGAAGCGCCTATGAAGACCGACAGGATCTCCATTTTCATATTCTCCTTCATCAATAAGAGTTCCTCCGACGCTCCACATCCGATCAAAACCACTACGGAACCCTCTTTGAAAACAGATTTCTCTTTTTTTTAGACCACTGGGCCAATAAAGGATTACTTCTCCATCTAAAGCGCCTCCTTTATAGTCCATCATGGTCTTAAGAGCTCCATTGTCATAATAAAACTCTTGCCTACCATGTAAAAGTCCCCTCTTATACCGCTGAATCGATGCAATCTTTCCAGAAAGAAAGCATCGAGTCACTTTTCCCTCTTTTTTTCCTTCGAAATACCAGCTTTCTGAAAGGCAAACACTACTTTCACTAAAAAATCGAGAGGGGCCATGAAGCTTTCCTTTTTGATAATAACATTCCGATTCAATGGTTCCATCAAGGTAATAAAGGAGGTATTGCCCCTCACACTTTCCATCAACATGAAAAAAAGCACGGAGAACCATCCCTTTTTCATCTTTTTTCACAACCATCTCTGGAAGTTCAGAAAAGTCATTGGGAATCATTCTCGGAGAATAAGAGGTATTGATATCAATTCCAAGCTCTGGATCTTGAATGACAAGATAATCCTCTTTAAATTGATAAGTTTCTTTCATAGATAAACTTTTCTGTTAATTGTTGATAAAAAAGAATCTCCTGGAGTTTTTTCTCAAGCTCAGGGTTTTCCATAGATCGGACCACTGTATCATTTTGGAGAAGATATTTCCACACTTCCCAAATTGGAAGGAGATAGGATTGGTAAAAAATCTCCTCGTCTAAAGAATATTCATAAAGAATCACACTTTTCCCTTGAGATAGCCGCTTTATATAGTCTGCGAGAATTTCTCGAACATTTTTTAAACTCTCGCTGAGGTTATCGATTTTCTTCTGAAACTGCTCAAGTTTTAAAAGTGGAGCTTTAATAATCTCTAGATGAATTTTTGAAGACAGGTCAAAGGCGTTTTCTGATGGTTTAACTTTTCCATCAGGAATCCCTTCAAGATAAAGCCCACCTTCAGAAGCATTGATGAATGTTGTCTCAGGATGATTTTGAGCAAACGCTTCAAACCATTTTTTTGCCATTAAGAAGTCAGGGCGAGTTCTCACAGAGTTCCCAAAACGATCGAGTAGGGATAGAGGATTTTTTCTTGAGTCCTCTCCCTCTACCCCTTTTGCATAAGAAGCTGCTTTTGAAACGGAAAGATCCATTCCTACAAAATAAATGGGGTCACATCCCAAAAGATGAGCAATGTATGTAGCAAATGTCGAAACATTCCACCCAGAATCGGAAGAGGGAAGGTCTAAGTCTTCTAATAACCAATTTTCTAACGGGAAGCTCCCACTTCCCCCTATGCAAAGTTTAGACCCATGATGACAATTTAAAAGAGAGTAAGCTACTTGATTTTGATAGAATAGAGGAGTTTCAAAGTAGGTTTGTCGATAGAATCGTTCATAAGGAGGCTCTGGGTCAAGGGCTGTTATAAAGTGGACTGGAACCTTTTCTTTTGAAAGAGGTCCTAAAGCAGATCCACCCCCAAAAATAAGCGCATGATTTTCAACTGCTTTTAAGGTCTTTAAGCTTTTTTCAAGGGAGGGTCCTGCGCCACAAATAATCGCTGAGATATTTTTAAACCTCCCTGCTAAAGCATTTCCATTTCTTATTTTTTTTTCATGACCCAGATTTCTTATGACATTTGAAAGCTGGCAAAGCCCATAGTCCTGATAAAGAGCAAAAGTGAGTTCAACTCCTAAAATAGTGTTAGAAAGTTCTTCTTCTTCTTCCGGAGTTCCTCCCATCAATTCCCAAGGTTGGTAAAGATGATCCCAGGCAAAAGAAGTGATGGAATTTCCAATCTTTACTTGGGAATGCTCCAACAACGGTAATGAAAGAAATTTTAAGTAATAAGAGGAATCAATATGCAGATAAACTTTTCTATTTGGTTCTTCTTCAATCCAATCAATGAGTTTTTC
>JAUHQH010000054.1 GCA_030408485.1 Candidatus Neptunichlamydia sp.
AGGAAGAATAGTTTCCATCATCAAGGAGAAATTGAAAATACAATAGGGCTCTGAACAAATAAGTAAAGAAAAAACGGGTCATCGGTTAGGACATTAAATTTAGCAAGCCTTCTTTTGAGATAGTTCTTCACAAGCGATACAATAACCTTACCCTCTATTTTCAAAGCCCCAAAACAGGGGTTTTACTTGACTGCCCCTATCCCTCTACGAGCTGCAAAATAACTCTCATCTCCTTCAAACACTCCTAGCTCTTTCTCAAGAAGAGACAAAGAAGGACGAAAAATGACTGTGCTAAAGAGGTTGTAATACCTGCTTCGCAGTGTATCGCTTTTGGGAAAGGGGTCTTAATGAGCATACAAATGAACTAGCGCGTCAGTACCTTCCTAAAAAACAAAACTTTAATGATGTAACAGATGAAGGCATAGAGGAAATTGAGTTTTTGTTTAACAATAGAGCGCGAAAAGTGCTCATCTTGCTGGATGATGCCGCTCGAGATTTTTACTCAGCTGAGTAAAAAGAATGCTATTGTCGCACTTCAGAATTGAATTAGCGAAGTTTTCTGAATCAATATCAATGGATAGATTTTGATATTATGAATTCGATTACCAATGATGAGACGTAGGGCTATCTTTTTTTTTAGGGGTTTGTTATTCTCGCTTAAAAAAATAACTCTAAAGAGCAATGAAATACAATCATTTAGGAATCGAAAAGAAGTGGCAGGAACACTGGAAAAAGAAAAAAGCTTTTAAAGCTGAGGTTGATCCCTCTAAACCGAAATATTACATCTTAGATATGTTTCCTTATCCTTCAGGTGCAGGTCTCCATGTTGGGCATGTAACGGGGTATACTGCGACTGATATTCTTGCTCGATATAAGCGGCAACAAGGATATAATGTCCTTCACCCCATGGGATGGGATAGCTTTGGTTTGCAGGCTGAGCAACATGCGATTCGTACAGGGACTCACCCTAAAGATACAACAGAAAAAAACATCAGTACTTATCGAAGGCAGCTTCAGTCTTTGGGCTTTAGTTATGATTGGGACCGAGAATTTGCAACGAGCGATCCTGGCTACTACAAGTGGACTCAATGGATTTTTACGAAACTTTACGAAAAAGGACTGGCATATGAAGCAGACATTCTTGTCAATTTTTGTCCTGCTCTAGGAACTGTTCTTGCCAATGAAGAGGTTGAAGATGGAAAGGCTAAAGAGGGAGGCTATCCTGTTGAAAGACGCCCTCTTCGTCAGTGGGTTTTAAAAATTACTGAATATGCTGAGCGTTTGCTTAAAGATCTAGATCTTCTTGATTGGCCAGACTATTTGAAAACCCTTCAAAGAAACTGGATTGGCCGCAGCGAAGGAACAAAATTTACCTTACTAGAAAACGAAACCAAACAACCTATTACTGTATTTACAACGCGTCACGATACGATTTTTGCAATGACTTTCCTGGTGATTTCTCCTGAGCACCCTTTGGTGAAAGAAATTACAACACCTGATCATGCAGAAGCTGTAGAAGCTTACTTAAAAGAAATAGCAAAAAAGAGTGATTTTGAAAGAACAGAATTAGCGAAAGAAAAAACAGGTATTTGGACGGGTGCTTATGCGATCAATCCTGCAAATGATGAGCTCATTCCTATTTGGGTCGCTGATTATGTCTTGGCGGGCTACGGAACAGGGGCTGTTATGGGTGTTCCTGGTGGAGATGAACGAGACTTTGAGTTTACCAAGAAATATAACCTAGCAGTTGTTCCTCCCTATGACCCTATTATAGACGATGTTCCAGAAGGGATGACAAAAGAAGATGTTCGTGTAGAAATCTTAGCGGGGAAAAGGTGCTGGAATAGTGGTGGTATCATTATTAATGGAAGAAGTGATAAACTCGATATCAACGGCCTTCAGATGGAAGAAGCTAAAGAAGCTGTTGCAGATTGGCTAGAAGAAAACCAATACGGTAAAAGATGTATTACTTACAAGCTTAGAGATTGGCTCTTTTCAAGGCAAAGGTATTGGGGAGAACCCTTCCCGATTCTCCATTTTGAAGATGGTTCTAAGCGTACCCTTGACCTTGATGAACTTCCACTCACTCTCCCTGAACTTACAGACTATAAACCTCAGAGTGAAGGGAAAACACCTCTTGATAATGTTCCAGATTGGATTAATGTTACCGATCCCAAAACTGGGCGAAAAGCAAAAAGAGAAACCAATACGATGCCTCAATGGGCAGGATCTTGTTGGTATTACCTCCGTTTTTGTGACCCTTTAAATACGAATAAAGCTTGGGGAAAAGAAGAAGAAAAATACTGGATGCCGGTCGATATGTATGTTGGGGGAGTGGAACATGCGGTTCTTCATCTCCTTTATTCTCGCTTTTGGCATAAGGTTCTTTATGATTGTGGCGATGTCTCTACCCCTGAACCTTTTCAAACTCTCCGAAATCAAGGACTTATTACAACGAAATCTTTCAAAAAATTAGGGGGAGGATATGTTGCTCCCGAAGGAGCAGAAGGAGAGACAGATCTCATCGAGATGGTTGAAAAAATGTCGAAGTCAAAGCTCAATGGAGTTCCTCCCGATGAAATCATTGAAGAATATGGTGCTGATTCCCTTCGTCTCTATGAAATGTTTATGGGTCCTTTTGATAAAGAAAAACTTTGGAATAGCGAAGCGATCAGTGGATGCCGTCGTTTTCTTGATCGGTTCTACGCTCTTGTCATGTCAGGGAAAGTAAGCGATGAAGAACACCCAGAAGGGATGAAGCTGGCTCATAAGCTCGTACAAGGAGTTCAAAAAGATATTGAAGAGATGCTCTTCAATACAGCGATTTCGAAAATGATGGAATTTGTGAATGCATTTACAAAGCTTGAAACCTATCCGAAAAAATCCCTTGAAATGGCAACAATAGTGCTTTCCTCTTTTGCTCCTCACTTAGCTGAAGAGTGTTGGGAACATTTTGGGCATCAACAATCTTTAATGTATGCATCTTTCCCAAAAACTGATCCTAAATTTCTCACAGAAGATAGTGTGACTTATGTGATTCAAGTGAATGGGAAGTTTCGTGGGAAGTGGGAGCTTCCAAAAGGACAAATCAAAGAATCTCTTTTGGAGGCTGTTCAAAAAGATAAAAAGATGGCAAAATACCTTACAGGTGAGATCGTGAAGGTAATTTTTGTTCCGGAAAAACTTCTTAACATTCTTGTGAAGTGATAGGTTCATGAGCTTATTATATGATACAGTCCTGTATCTTCTACTAGTGATCTCTTTTCCTAGGCTCCTTTATGACTATCTTTTTAGGGGAAAATATCGAAAAAGTCTCACTGCTCGGATTTTGCCTGTTCTTCCAAAAGTAACTAAAAAACCGGTCATCTGGCTGCACGCTGTATCTATGGGGGAAACAAAAGCTCTTTCGACATTAGTTCCCCATATACGTAAGACCTATCCCGAAGCTTTTATCTACGTCACAACAATTTCTGAAACAGGACATGAAGAAGCTAAAAAGAAAATTTCTGATGCTGATGCCGTTGGTTATCTTCCTTTAGATTTTTCTTGGATCATTAAAAGTTTTATACGGAAGCTTAATCCCTCTCTTTTAGTTCTTGTTGAAGGAGACTATTGGTTTAACTTGATTAAGGAAGCCAAGTGTCAGGAGGTTAAGATCGTCGTTGTGAATGGCAAGCTTTCAGAAAAATCGCTGAAAAGATACTTAGCTGTTCGATTTTTTAGTCGACAGATTTTCAGTTCCATCGACCACTTCTGCATCCAGGGGGAAAGTTATCTAGAGCGGTTCTTAAAGTTGGGAATTCGTCTTGAAAATCTCACGATTACTGGAAACCTTAAGTTTGATATTCCCGGAGAGAAAAAAGAAGATTTAGAAGAACTTAAAAAGCGTTTTAATCTCAAACCAAAGGATCGAGTGATCACTCTTGGGTCAACCCATCAGAGAGAAGAAGAGCTTTTGTACAAAAGCTTGATTCCAGCTTTGACGATGGACCCACACTTAAAGGTTTTAATGATCCCTCGTCATCCTGAACGTTTTTCACGAGTAAAAAATCTTATTCATCATCCTCAAATCACTATTGTTGATCAAATGGGAATTCTTTCTAAATGTTACCGCTTATCCCATATAGCTATCGTTGGGGGAAGTTTTATCAAAGGGGTAGGAGGACATGATATTTTTGAACCAGCAAAAATGGGTATTCCGACTCTATATGGTCCCTATATGTATAAACAGATGGATCTTGACCGCGGAATGACTGAAAGTGGTGCAGGGATAAAAATAACACAGCCTCACCTTCTTGAAACTGTTGAAAAGCTTTTAAATGATTCTAAATTTCACTTTGAAATGGGAGAAAAAGGAAAACACTTTGCTCATAAGGTTATGGGCGCCTCATTTCGAACCTGGAAGGAGATTACCTCAAATATTTCCCTTGAGAAGAATTAAGCCCTGCAGTTACAATTAACTCAACTTGTCGCGGGGTGGAGCAGTGGTTAGCTCGTCGGGCTCATAACCCGAAGGTCGCAGGTTCGAGTCCTGTCCCCGCTATTTTTCTTCTTTGCGGGGCGGCATAGCTCAGTTGGTAGAGCAACGGAATCATAATCCGCAGGTCCTTGGTTCGAGTCCGAGTGCCGCTACTCTCTAAACGGTTATGGTTAAGTAAGTTATAAAAGCAAAACTAAATCTATACACACAAAATTCTTGCCCGTGGACCAACTGAGGACCACTAAAACACAGAGCAAGGAGAAAACAGACTACATGACTAACTCGGAAAAATTAAACTCAGGAGTAGTCATGAATATCCCCCAGGGAATCGACCGCAGAGTCGCAAAAAATGGAAAAGTCTCTTACAGCGTATGTATTCGTATCAAAGGACACCAATCTTTTTCAAAAACATTTAAAAATCTCACTCATGCAAAACAGTGGAAACGGATCACTGAATCATCAGTAGAAAAAGGAGAATACGTTCACCACTCTGTTGGAAAAGAAAAAACCCTCTCAGATACTATTGAAAAATATCTTATCGAGGTTCTTTTTCACAAACCAAAAGACGCTAAAAATATCAACAGACATCTCCTCAGATGGAAAGAAGAATTAGGATTTTCAATCCTTTCAAAAATCAAGTCAGAAGATCTCTCAAAAATAAGAGATAAACTCCTTACCGAAACAACCTCGAGAAGAAAAGAGCGTTCTCCTTCAACTGTTGTGTGCTATATTTCCAGTCTCTCCCATCTGTTTTCAGTCGCTATCAATGAAAATGGGGGGTTGGATCAAAGAAAATCCCGTGAAATACATGAAAAAACCAAAAAACGCTCAAGGGCGAACCCACTACTTACCAAAAGAAGAAGCAAAAACCTTCTTCAAGAATGCAAAAATAGTAGAAGTTCCTATCTTTTCACCATTGTTTTGATTGCACTTCAAACAGGAATGAGACAAGGAGAAATCTTATCACTTAAATGGGAAGATATCGATTTTGAAAACCAGTGGATTTATCTCAAACAAACAAAAAATGACACTCCGAGAACGGTTCCAATCACCCAAGACATTCTAAATTTGCTGAAATATTCCATAGAAAAAATCTCACCTCTCGTATTTCCCTCACCCATGAATATCGAAAAACCTATCGATATCCGCAAAGCGTGGGTCACCGCCTTGAAGAGAGCGAAAATTGAAAACTTTTTATTTCATGATTTTCGACATACCACCGCCTC
>JAUHQH010000055.1 GCA_030408485.1 Candidatus Neptunichlamydia sp.
GAGATGTGTATAAGAGACAGGTTTTAAGGGATCATGGTTAAAAAAACGGAGATTTTTAACGATTATTTCTATTTCTTCATAACTAGGCTGCACATCTAAATCACGAAGAAAGGGTGCAAGTTTATATTGAACAAATGCAGCAATCCCTTTTGCTACTTTCTCTTTTTCTTTCTTGCTTCCTATCTCAGAAAATTCCTTAGGGAATCTTAGAAGGTTTTGATAAATATGATGAGATGTCACACCTTTAAAAAGAAACTGCTTGAGTCCATCTCGAAAAGCATCTTCAAAACTCCCATCGAGATCAAAATGATCAAGTGCTTTATCAATGTAGGTTAAGTGCATTAAAAGTGCATGAATCTTTTTTCGATCGCTTTTGGAGTCTGATTCCAAAATGACAGGAATCAGATATTTCCTCATATATTGAATCAGCTGAAGTCGAAGCCTTGATGCCATTGCTTCATCAAATGACCCATCAAACTCCAGAATAAATTGACTAAGAGGATGATTAAAAAGATGCTCAACAGCCTCTGCCCTTTCTATCTGAAAAGGACCAATAAGCTCTCTAAGTTCAGCAATATGTTCAGCAAGTCTTGTATATTCTGGGCTTCTCTTTTCAAAATGCTTTGAAAGAAGATTTGCACGCTCGCTAAGACTTCGATATTCCTGGAGGTCGAGTTTACAAGGCGTTTTAGGGAATGTTCTAATAGCGCGCTGAACCATCTGATCTAGAACATCAGCATTCCATGCATTCACCTCAGGATCCTCACTAGCAAGCGAGGTTCGAAAAGGATCTATAGACAAGATCTGTGAGATTGCTTTATTGTTACTCATTTTAAAAGGACATAAAACACCTTGAAGCCCCATTATATCAGGTTTCAAATTATTTTTCAATAAATATAAACAAACAACACCTCGCCTAAAAGTGGAGAGGTTCATTAGGGGTCGATTTGAAATCGACTCCCATCTTGTAAGGGCTCATCTATGATAAAAACAAGCTTTTCTGTTCTTGACAGATATATAAGGGTGCGTGTTTTCAAAGCAAAAACCCTTTTTTTCAGGCATCCAAAAAACGTTACAATCTCCCACCTTTTACGATAGAGCTTGAAGGGGTTTTTAAACTTCCGATTGGAGATATGGTTGTGATGAGCTCATCCTCCTTGTAAGACCACCTCGTCCTTGGATAAACATCTTTTCCCATAGATCTATTCCCCCATTTTTGATTTTTTCTTGCGGAGCATTCTTCTAAAAAAGGGTTTTACTGAGGAAAATTCCTTCAAGGGGGTGTTGAAAGCTGGAAGGGAATCCCTTCCTCATATAAATTCGCGATCTCCAAGAAGACACTCAATGTTCTCAGGTTCAGTAGAAGAATGCTGTTGCAATGTGTATGAAGTTCACCCTCTTGAGGGTGATCATTCTAACATTTTTTGTTCTGTACAAAGAAAAACCTCTTTAAAACATCCAGTCAACATTTATACTCCCCTTTTGGACATTGTAATGATTTCCTATATTCGCTTCGTATCCCATCTTAATCGAGAAATTATCCTTATGGATCATCAAAAGCTTAGCTCCTAAAATAACTTGATCTGTCGAGCTATGATAGCTTTGCACGGTAAAGTTCTTACTACAAGTTTGTTGTTTATAAAACCTTGAGGTATAGTTGCCGTTAGTGAGAGGGATATTTCTAACCCAACCAACATAGATATCAGTAGAAGCACATATTGTGTCCATAATAAACTGTTTTAACAGTTTGAGTTTCATCTCAGGACGGAGAAAGGCTGAATGAATGTTTCTGACAGATAGGTCAATGGCTCCAGCTCCCGACTCTTGGTAACCATTTTCAAAAATGTTAAGATAATCCAAGTTGACTGTCGGCAATAAAAAAAGGTTTTTTTGGAACTTGTCTGGAAATTTTAACTTTAGAGCTCCTGTAAAGCCGGTAAGAAGGTCATAGCTTTTATGATTATTGTGTGCTGTTCTCTTAATATTTGAAAAGTGTATTTTCCTATCAACATCATAAAAACTGCGAGCACCTGAAACCATTATCCCTGCGTATCCGTATTTCCCCATATATCCAACAGAAGGACTCAAAGAGAGGGATTGAATATTGGCACATCCATTATTTTGGTACCAATTGAGGCTCGAATAGGAATATCCTATCCCAGCATTGACAATAAAATGGTTAAAAAGACGTGCACTATATCCTGTTGTGAATCCATATGTTCTACTATTAAACGGAACCTGATCTTCCATCTCATTTTGTTTGTAATAGTAACCAATCGGATTAAACCAAATAGATTGATCTAAATCAGCGTTTGGCTTGCGAAATGACTGATAACAAGTAGAAAAATAATTCTCATAGGCTTCTTTAACTCGGTGCATAGAATGTCCGGTATGTACACTAGTCTGTAAATTAGAAAGTGCAAGGGCTCCAAACTGCTGAGGGCCTAATTCTAAAAGGGCATCTGAAAACTCTCCAGCAGGAAATTTAATAAGAAGTCTCAGTATTGGAAAAAGACCTTTTGCAGAAAAAGTAGAGGGAGAGAATAGATAAGCAGCAATTTCTTTTGCATTACCGCTTAGACTGTTAATATCTTCTGGAAGGATCAATCCCGTAGAAGCAATCTGAATTTGTACAGCATTAGATAGATAGTTTAAATTAAAGTCTAAAGGGTGAGTTGCTAAGAGTTGGTCAAATTCTCCATTAATAGCATTAGCTTGTAAGAATGTATAAGTTGTTCCAGCTTCATATATTCCTGGCAGCTGTCTCTTATACACA
>JAUHQH010000056.1 GCA_030408485.1 Candidatus Neptunichlamydia sp.
GATGCGCTTGATGTATGGGTAGATAATTATAACAAGACTTACCTTCACTCTCCTTTAGGATATAAGTCTCCAGAATGGGTAGAAGAGAACTATAGCAAGCAAGAGGTAGTATGACAGCCTTCCTCTTCTAATAGAAAAAAAGCGAAGCTGTCGTAGACAGCGAAGCCAAAATAAAATACTCATAGTTTTTTCGCTCGCTTAATGGGGAGTATTACAAAGAAGATAAAGCTGTAGATCTTGTTAATCAGCTTTTAACTGCACAACTAGAAAATATTCCAGCACTTCATGCCAAAGCTTGCATTTTATCCGAGCTTGAAAAAAAGCTGAAGAAGCTATTCGTACCTGTGAAAAAATTCGAAAGATGATAGATCCGGCCATATATTCAAATGAAGAGTATGGAATCCCTTGTGGCTCTGTTCATATGATTGAATCTATATCTTACTTGGATCTAGAAAATGATGAACAAGGAATGGAGTGCAATAAGATTGCACCTTATCTATTTGTAAGAGCAATGGTGTACATCGAATCAAAAATAATATGCAGAATTCGATTCGATCTCCAATTTATCATGAAAATCTCTCCGCCACCTCTTACCTTATCATTGATAAATAATATTACGCAGTTCTCCGTACATTCCTATGTTTCAAAGAGGGAGGTCTAGAATAATAGAAAAAGGTGATTCTTTAAACGGGATAATCTTCTAGAAGCTGAAGGTTTTGATAATGTTTCATGAGGTCTCGGAATCGAGTCGCATCTTCAAACCGCAACTCTATAGCTGCAAGTTCCATCTCCTTTTGACACGCATCAATGCGCTCTTTAACTTCTTTGGGATCTAAGAATGGTCCTTCTCTTTCTTTATCTCCTTCAGCACTCTTATTTTCTGGGAAAGCCTCTGCTAATGAATCATCGGATAACTCTTTTCTGATTGTTTTAGGGACAATTCCATGCTTGTAGTTATGCTCTTCTTGAATTTTTCGCCGATCACTTGTCATCTTTATCGTATTGGCAATCGACTGTGTTGTTTTATCAGCATACATAATCACCCGTCCTTCACTGTTGCGTGCAGCACGTCCACAAGTCTGAATAAGAGTAGTTTCACTCCTTAAAAACCCTTCTTTATCCGCATCGAGAATCACAACGAGAGAAACTTCAGGGATATCTAATCCTTCTCTTAAAAGGTTAATCCCTACCAAGACATCAAATACACCCCTTCGGAGACCCTTTATAATCTCAACTCTTTCTAAAGTGTCGATATCAGAATGAAGATATTTTGCTTTCACCCCAATTTCATTAAGATATTTTGATAAGTCTTCAGATAATTTCTTGGTAAGTGTTGTAACAAGAACTCTCCTTCCTTTTCCTGTTTCAATCCGAATTTCATCAAGAGAATCATCCACTTGATTGGTTGCCGGTCTGACCTCAATGGTTGGATCCAAGAGTCCTGTGGGACGAATAATCTGTTGAACAACATCACCACCAGCCTCAGCTACTTCCCAGGAACCTGGTGTGGCTGAAACATAGACGACTTGGTGAATATGATTGCAAAACTCTTCAAATTTTAAAGGACGGTTATCATAGGCTGAAGGGAGACGAAAACCAAAATCTACCAAAGATTTCTTTCGAGCTCGATCTCCATTATGCATCGCATGTATTTGTGGAAGGGTCTGATGAGACTCATCAATAAAAGTCAAAAAATCACTCGGGAAGTAATCCAATAAGCAGGCTGGAGGTTCTCCTGGATTGCGCCCTCCAAAGTGGCGAGAGTAATTTTCAACCCCTTTACAGTAGCCAATCTCTTTGATCATCTCGAGGTCATATTTCGTTCTTTGTTCGATACGTTGCTGTTCGACTAAAAGGTTTTCATTCGCAAAATAGTCAGATCTTTCCTTGAGTTCTTCTTTAATTGTTTTCATTGCACTGAGGCGAGCCTCTTCTGGAGTCACATGGTGAGATCCTGGGTAAATCGAAAGGCCTTTAATTCTCCGCTTTACTTTTCCTGTAAGGGGATCAATTTCACTGATCCTTTCTAATTCATCCCCAAAAAATTCAACACGATAAGCTAAATCATCTTCATAGGCTGGAACAATTTCTAAAATATCTCCACGAACACGAAAGTGAGAACGAGAGAGCTCAAAGTCATTGCGAGAATATTGGAGCTCAATGAGGTGAAGTAAAACCGCATCTCTCTTATAAGATTCCCCAACATTTAATGTGAGTCTCATTTCTCGAAAGTACTCAGGCATCCCTAAACCATAAATACAGGAAACAGAGGAAACGATGACCACATCATCACGCTCTAAAAGAGAACAGGTTGCTCGAAGCCTTAGTTTTTCAATACGGTCATTAATAGAAAGGTCTTTTTCGATATAAGTATCTGTTCTTGGAACATACGCTTCGGGTTGATAGTAGTCGTAGTATGAGACAAAATACTCTACAGCATTATCAGGAAATAAGATTTTAAACTCCTGATAGAGTTGAGCAGCTAAAGTTTTATTATGTGCAAGAATAAGTGAGGGTTTTTGAATATTCTGAATAACATGGGCCATTGTAAATGTCTTACCAGACCCTGTAATTCCAAGGAGAACTTGAGACTTTTTTTCCATCTCAACTCCCTTGGTTAGGCGACGAATGGCTGCGGGTTGGTCCCCCTCTGGGTGAAACTCTGAATCTAATTTAAATTTAATTTTTGACGGGTTCATTGAATATACTTTGCAAGGAGTGGCTTAAGTGTTCCACATTGCTCAAGGATATCAACAACAACAATAAATATAGCAAAAAGAATCACGAAGCTTAAGAGAAGTCTTCCCCATTCTGATCGATAAAATTTTGATGTCTTAAGTTTCCATGCCATCATCGCCGGAAGGAAAATCAGTAAAATAGCAACAAAGGCGCCAGCATATTCAAGCGCGACAAAAAATCCCCTTTGATAAGTAAGGACAAAAACAAGGGGAGGGATAAATGTCATCAAACAAGCAAGTAATCTACCTTCCCAGGTTTTCTTTATCTTAAAACCATCGGTTAAGAAGTCAGATAAACTTAAAGTGACACCTAAAAAAGACGTGGCAATTGCGAAAAAGGAGAAAAAGTGCGCGCCAACAACAACCCATTTGTTATGAATGAGACGAGAAAGAGGAATCGTTGCTGAGCTTCCTCCTTTCCATGCGCTAACCAAGCTGTTTTCTCCAAAAATCGGGATAATCCCTAAAATCAATACCTGCCATAAAATATAGATCACTAATGGAAGCAAACTTCCAATGATTAAGGTGCGACGTAGATGTTTACGGTCATGATTCATATAAGTCGTTAAACTTGGAATAATAATATGGTATCCAAAAGAAGTGATGGCCACTGGAAATGTTACAAGTGTTGGCGCCCAATCAATGTGAGTCAAAAGAGTTCCTTCAATATGGTCAGGCAAAAAACCAACCAAAATCAAATAAGAAACACAAAGCCCAATCATCAATAGGCGGTTGATCATATCAACACCCAGTGTTCCTAAATAAACGAAAAACCCAAAAATAATGGGAAGAGAAAAAGGGGTCAACCAACTTGGCAACGTATAACCTGTCGTCGCTTTAACTGCAGAAACAAATAGAGGTGCGCTTGCAGAGATGTAAGCAGCTGTAAGTGAATAAAGAAGAAGAAGATAAACAATCCAGCTTAACCTCTTACCCCAGTTACCTAATGTCTTATGTGCCATAGAGATCAAGTTAGGTTCTCCCTCTACAGCAAGATTGACATCAAGAAAGAAAAATGCTGTTGCAAGCATGACAAGCCAGCAAAGAAGAAAGATGCAAATTGATGGGAAAAAACCAACAAAAGAGGTTAAGATGGGAAGAGCTAACATTCCTGCACCAATTGTGGTTCCAGCTACAAGTAATATCCCCCCAATGTAATGATTTATTTTCATAGCAATTTATGGTTTCCAGTTAAATTTCGTAAATAATTCCTTTGGAAGAATTCTTGTTACTTTCTCTTGACGATTCAGTTATTATTAATCATTCCAAACTATCAGGAGAAATTCTATCTGATGGAAACGTACTTATTAGAGATTGTCATACACCAACCTTCTTTTAGGCCGTCTGATAATGTCTTTCCAATAAAACCACTTCCAGATTTAGGAAGAGTATTGAATATGATCAGCTCTCCATAACATTTTATAGAAAAAACAATTAATAATACGAGTAATGTTTTTCTCATCGAGTACATCCTTATGGTCTAGGAAGAAGGTTAAGGTTTAACATGGTTGTGAGTTGATCGAAAAAGATCAGACAAGCAACCAGAAGAATCAGGATAAGAAGAAAACGCCCCCCAGCAACTCTATCAGGAAGTAAGTTTCCTTTGTGGTACCGCCCAATCCAGGTCATCAGAGCAGGAAAAATTCCAAAGAGAACAACAGCACAAATTCCACCCGCAAAGTTTAATGCTTGAAAGAAAAGGTCTGGAAAAAGAATAGAAAAAGCAAGAGGAGGAATGAGTGCAAGAAGACACATTCCTATATTTTTTCGTTCTTTATGTTTGATTTTAAATCCATCATTTAAAAAGTTCGTCAAACTTAAAGACTGTGCTAAAAAAGAGGTTAGAATTGAAAAGAAAGCAAGACTTTGAGCTGAATAACCAATTAAACTAGATCCAAGATAAATCCTTAAAGCTTGGGCAGCATCTACATTAATTTTATAACTATGCATAATATCTCCAATAGGAAGAACACCAAGTGTGACAACTTCCCATATAATATAGATAGCAACGGTTAAAAAAGAGCCTGCATAGATCGATTGTCGCACTCTTTTTCTATCCCCTTTCATATATTCCATTAAAACTGGAACCATATTGTGGAACCCAAAAGAAATAATCAAAATTGAGAAAGTAAATAATGCATGTTTTGGTTCCCAGTGAAGGAGAAAGCGAGGAACAATGTGTTGAATCCCGAGAATCACTAGGAGAACAAAAGAAATCATTTTTCCATATATTAGATAGCGATTCACATGATCAACAGGTTTCGTTCCGAAATAAACAAGCCAACCAAAAAGGACCACAAAAAAGAAAGACCCAGCCCAATTGGGGAGAGGAAGGTGAAAGGTGTTTTCAATAAATAAGCCCGCATGGTTTCCACTTGTCGAGATGTAAGCAACAAGAAGAGCATAGAAAAGGAAAAGGTAAAGAAACCAGCAGAGGACTTTGCCTATAGGCCCCAATGTATATTCAACCATTGAGATAAGATTAACCGGTCTATTAAACCAACCCATAATCTCAACCATCAAGATGGCTGTTGTTAACATAAAAAACCAAGCAATAAAAAACATAACAGATGAAGGGAAAAAACCTGGAATTCCTGTAAGAATTGGGAGCCCAAGCATTCCAGCACCAATACAACTACCCGTGATGAGAAGAGTCCCTCCAAAGACGCTTCCTGATTTTTTCATGAAACTCCCTTGCTTAATTTTTCGTCTTTTCTACAGTTCGAATCTCTTGACCGAGGCGACCCAGTTCATATCCATCATAATCAACAAACTTAAAGAAACGTTCAAATTCTGGAAAAGCATGCGAGACTTGTTTTGTCATTTCTTGCCCAACATAACGATACATCGGGTGTCCCGCGGGAGAAGAGCGCAATTCGCATATCCACTGCAGAGAGCGTAAATTAATATGGAAATACCAATGAATATTGTAAGCCATAGGAACCACATATTGTGCTTCCTCAGGAAGTTCTCCTGCAATTTCATCATAGGTTACTTTTGCCCGATCCATCGCTTCACGATAATCTTTTTCCATATCGGTATCTAGAATCTCTTTCGGAATATAATAGCCAAGATCGCAAGAGAGAAGCTGTCTCTCTTGGGTCAGTATACGATGACGCTGCAAGTCACGATAAATTCCATAGTCTGCGACGATCTCAAAAGTAAACTCGGCATGCTCTAACGCTCGAGGAGATTTATGTCTCCGGTTTTGCCTAAATGCAGAAGCTCCTTCAAAAATACGTGAAAGATCTTCATTTGGAAGCTTACGGCACATCTCTTGAAGCTCCATCAATCCACAATTTGATTGGTTAAAGAGAAGAGCCGCGCCTACCTTCACAGGGCTATCAGGATCTGAGTTCACAAGGCGAACCATCGGTTGATTCAGTGGTGGAATTGAAGAAGTATACTGCTCACTCATCAAATGAAGCTCTTCATTCATTGTATCATGGAATTCAGCATAGGAATTCTGATGTTTATGAGAAAGTTCAGCTCGTCTGACAAAGGATGGTACCACTTTGGAAAGTTCTCGATGAGAAGAACGAGCAATTTCTTGGAGTTCTGATAAATTATGACAATTTAACTTCTGGACTAGGGTTTCAAAAAACCTTCCATTTCCATAAACACCCATATTTGTAAGGGCACTTGCTGGAAGAAGTCCTCTAAGGCAATCTAAAACTTTTGCTCGCAGAGCTGCCGTATAAGCAACTTTTGAAACATCGTGTTCTTTTGGAAAGTCTTTCTCCATCTGTTCGGTTAGAGGGGGGATAAGTTTTCCATAGACTTGAAAAAGATGATTACATGTGTCAACATAATGGTCACGGTAGGCTGAAGTCATTAAAATAGGTTCTCTAAAAAAGAGGTATTCCCCTTCATACTTTTGATCAAAGTAAATATAGCGGGTAGATTTTTCTAGAGGGGATCCTCCAATTCGAGCATCTTCAATTGCCTTAGCAGCAATCATAGACACGTTCTCAATTGCTAAATGGGCTCCACCTAGTTCTCCAATTGAATCATCTCCATAACCATCAAGAATCCTGTCATAAAAATTTTGTGCTTTTTTGATGGCAACACTCTGATCTTCTAACTCATTGTCACCTTCTTCCTCTTTCAACCCAGAAATCGATGAAAAAGCTGTTTCTTCGTTGAGGATAAATTCTTTCAAAAGAAGAGAACGAAGACCGAGGCTTGACCTTGAATATCGGGAAAAAAGAGCTCCCTTTATGACCTCAGGAAGATTGCGCAGACAAAAAATATGACTCGAAGTATTTGTCACATACTTCTTGATAACCTTGAGTTGCGATCCAGAAAATTCTTCATAGTCATTTAACATCCGTCAGCTCCCTATTTTTTCAGCTCGCACTAAAGAAAGTAGTCTAACTTTTTCTCTCTTTTTTGGTAACCTTTCTTTCAAGGGGCAAGACTAACGGACAAAAATTGTGGTTAATTTTGTCAAATAAAGGAAATGATTACATGGAGATAATGATCATCGGTGGTGGAATCGTCGACTTAGCAACAGTCTATCAACTACAGGAAAAATATCCCTCTTTCCATATTATTATCTTGGAAAAAGAAAACGAAGTACCAACCTATCAAACAGGAAATAATAGGGGTGTTGTCCACTCGAGCGTCTATTATAAGCCTGGCTCTATTAAAAGAGTCAATTGGGTCCAAGGAAAGAAAAAATTTCAACACTCTGGAATTTCTAAATAGGGAGGTTAGGTTCATGACTGCAAAAACAGAGTATAGATTTTTGAAGCGTCCAAGGCGGAACCGGAAGTCTCCTGCAGTCCGTTCTCTTGTAAGAGAAAATACTCTTCAAGCAAGTGATCTTATCGTCCCCTTTTTTATCCTGGACGGTGAAAAATGCCGCCAACCGATCCCTTCAATGCCACAAGTCGACCGTTTGTCTGTGGATTTGATCCTCAAAGAGGCAGAGTTCCTTCACGCCCAAGGAATTCCTGGAATCGCTCTTTTCCCCGTGATCGATCCCAATCTAAAAAATGATCGAGGAAGTGAAGCCTGGAATCCTTACTCTTTAATCCCTCAAGCTATCCAAACAATCAAAAGGGAAATCCCAAGTCTTTGCATTATTAGTGATATTGCCCTCGATCCCTTTACATCTCATGGACATGATGGAATCGTTAATCCAAAAGGAGAAATCGATAACGATACAACATTAGAAGCACTCGTCAAACAAGCAATTTGTTATACTTCAGCTGGATGTGATATTATTGCTCCTAGTGATATGATGGATGGAAGGGTCAAAGCTATCCGCGAAGCTCTTGATAAAGAAGAGTATAGCGATGCATCCATCCTTTCCTATACGGCAAAATATGCCTCAGCTTTTTATGGACCGTTTCGGAATGCTATTCAAACCTCTCTTTCTTTTGGTGATAAAAAAACCTACCAAATGGATCCCTCGAATCGAGAAGAAGCTTTAAGAGAAGCCCTTATAGATGAAGAGGAAGGAGCTGATATGCTCCTTGTTAAACCTGGACTTCCTTATTTAGACGTTATTTTTGCTATCAAAGAAAAAAGTTCTCTCCCTGTTGGGACTTACCATGTTAGCGGAGAATACGCAATGATCATGGCAGCTGAGGAAAAAGGATTTCTTGATGCACAAGCCATTTTTTATGAATCTCTTATTTCTATGAAGCGTGCAGGTGCTGACTTTATTTTCACCTATGCTGCACCCCAGATCCTGAGTTTACTAAATTAATCATCTGTGCCACACTAAAGTAAGGGACTGCTATAAAAGCAAGACCGAGCTTTACAGGAGGGGAATCCATGATAGAAAACGGGAAACAAATCGCTATCGAATATAGTGTGTTTTCAGATGATAACACACAGATTGATAGTAACGTGGGGAAAGATCCCCTCATCTTTCTTTTTGGATCACATCAAATCTTACCAACACTTGAAGAAGCTCTGCGAGGGCTTGATATTGGAGATAACAAAGAAATTACTCTTGATCCTCAGCATGCTTATGGAGAGATGAATCCTCAGGCCTTTAAAAAAGTCGCAGCAAATCTGATCCCTGAAGATTTAAGGTTTGAAGGTGCTCTTCTTGTTGTTGCCGATAAGCAATTTGGAGAAATGTTGATAAGAGTTGATAGTATCGAAGGTGAAGAGGTCATTCTCGATTTTAATCACCCCCTTGCAGGGAAAACACTTAAGTTTGATGTAAAGGTGCTTGACATCTCTTGATCAAAACTCAAGTCTATAGTGGCACTTATCGCACCACTTTTCCTTGGTTTGAGAAAGGAAGGGATAGGTTGCCTTTTCGCGCCCAGGTAAAATATTTCTTTGCCCCTCAACGTAATCACTATCTGGACTTATAATTGTTTGCTGACCATTTCTCTCCTGTTTATTTGCACGTAGTCTCCTTCAAGTTGAGAAATAACGACACACACCAGGATAAGCCAATACAGAGCGATTTTGAGCGTCCTACGGGCATTGTAGGGTATGGCACTGTTTTGTGTTATAAGCATTCGAGAAGGCAGAGCTGGTGCTTTTAATCTGCGAGTTCATTGAAAAGCTTGAGGCTAAGAAAAGGCAGGGAGAGAGAACCGATCTAAAGAAGGATAACGTAACTTCTAGGAACATCGCCCTGAATTCAGGGCGATGTTCTAAAGACGAAGACAGGTCAGGAAGAACAGGCAGAATCTTAGCTAAAAAGGCAGGTCTTTCTCACGGTAGCAATATTCCCACCTAAACACAAACAGGCCAATACAGAGCGTTTAAAGGAGTTTCTCAAAGAGTCCCAAGACCTGACGTTTAATCTCTACCTTGACATTCTCCCAAACCTCTTCATCCATAAAGGAAAGGATATCGACTGAGATAAACTTAGGCTTTTGACCTTTCTTCAGCTTCTGGCCTTCTTTGGGGTAAATCTTATACGGCAAGATGATCGTTACTGTTTTCTCGGGGCGGATTTTATAGATGATATTTCTTAGCTCAATCCCAAGATCAGGAAACTGCCCCTTGAGCGTTCCCTCCTTAAGACTACTCTTCTGCGTTTTATTCTTAGCAGGGTAAAGCTCCAGAACCTTCAGCGAGGTATATTATTGCCCCGTTGGCTTCTTGACGGCTCTTTTAGCGATGGCTTTGAGATCTAGTTTTACTGACATACCTAATAAGTTAGCCAACAAGAGTAAATATCTCAACTCTCACCACTTCCCCCATCAAACACAACATATGGTAGCTGACTTTCATTTCACCAAAGTATCATTTGATGCACAAAAAGCTTGCCAGGTACATAGCCAGGTACATAAATATGTTCAATAATAGTGTCTTCATGAACGTCTTAGAGTATTTTGAACATAAGAAGATTAGAAATGGCTAAAGTTGGATATGCAAGAGTCAGCACCAAAGAGCAAAGGCTTGAAGTACAGCTTGAAAAGCTCAAGGACTGCGAAAAGATCTATGAGGAAAAACTCAGTGGAACAGATGATAAGAGACCTAAGCTACAAGAATGTCTCGACTATGTGAGAGAAGGCGATAAGCTCGTTGTAACGAGACTTGATCGATTAGCAAGGTCAACGCGCTCCATTTATGCGAGATAGCCAAGCTACTCGAACGTAAAAGGCGTCTCGCTGGTCGTTATTGATCAGAGTATCGATACAAGTACCTCTTCGGGAAGGTTGCTCTTCAACATGCTTGGAGCTATAGCACAGTTTGAGACAGAGATACGAGCAGAACGTCAAGCCGAAGGTATTCGAAAAGCTTTGAGTAAGGGTGTTAAGTTTGGAAGGAAGAGCCTACTCAGGGCTGAGCAGGTAGTTGCCTTAAAGAGAAAGAGACAGGACGGTGTGACTATCTCCTCTTTAATGAGAGAGTTTGGAATTGGAAAGGTGTCGGTCTATAATTATCTGAAGAATTAAAAGCTTAGGGCTGAGGTGAATTAGGGACTCAGATCCCAGGCCACACAAACAAGGGAGGTACCCCTAAAAAGAATGCTTTTTTATTTTCTATTCAGACTAGATCACCCCCGATCGAAAAAAGTAGCAATAAACACCTTCCTTTGGGATGATCTCCTCTATATCAAAACAAAGGAGATCCAAGATGGAAACAGTTTCTAATATAAAAGCAGTAAAGAACCTATTCTCTCAAATTATAGGGCTTAGTATAGCAGAGCATATTAGAGATACTTTTGCTGGATTAGAAAACACTGATGCTCAAAAAGCTCTTTTAAAGGAAAAGGAGCAAGCAGATATAGATGCTATGGATGCTTACAACAATCAAATGATGGTGGCGAGTAAGTTATGGAAACATTAAAAGTCCCGACAAAAACATGGGATTGCCCCATATGTAGTGATGTCATGGATGGCGAGGCAAATGGTCTCGTCTCCATATCGAAACGATGCTTCCATGTGTTCCACGAGACCTGCATTAAAAAGTGGGTAGGTGAGCATAACAACACATGCCCCTGTTGCAAGCTTGAAAACTTCTCTGTTATTGAGCTGATCCCCAACCCAGACTTTGCTATGCAATATAAGGCCTGGAAAGCAAACCCCGACGAGTATTCTTTTCAAAAAGCTTTTGCTAAAATATTTGCCGAGAATTATCTAGATCCAACTCAAGACATGAACTTACTACAGATCAAACCCAGCGATGTTTTAAGGCCCGAATCCCTCCGTGGAAAAGCTCGAAGGGAGGAGCTTACTAATGAAGAGATAGATCAGTACTACGAACACTCTTGCCACGAAATTGACAAGATTAGGAATACCAATACTCAGCAGGAAATTGATTTGGTGGGAAAAAACTACCACTCATCTGAAGCGCTGGTTCTTAAGCAAATAGCTAAGCAACAGCAAGTCCTCAAAAAGCAAAACATCCAGCAATTTAGTAGATTGGATAAAATACAAGAAAGCCAGCAAGAAACACACAAGATCATAGATGATATAGGGGATGATTTTGCAAGGGAAAGAAAAAAAACGGAACATATCAACTTTGCCAAGACATTTATCGATAAACTCGAAGCTTTTGATGCTCTTGCCGAAGCTGAGATTAAAAGACTAGAAACCCAAAATCCTGTAAATTACTCCTCTGTAAGGGCTTTTAGATCCTTTCTAACAGACCTATCTAAATACCGAGAGAGGTTCCGAGTAGCATCCCAAACAAGCTATACAGACCCGAAGAACCCTTCCCCTGAAGAATCTCCTGAACTACTGTGCGCTGTTAATCAAGAGATGGAGGCTCTCGTTGACTCCCAAAGTGAAGAGGTCAGAGCTGTTTTAAGACCCGAATCGGTAATTGAAGAAATCGTTTGGACAGAGCAGGAAAAAGAGCACCACAAAGAAATGCAAGAAAAAATCAAGACGTTCTACAATATCTTAGATGAGAAAGTCTCCTTGCTAAAAGGAGAAAATGAAGCTAAAAATAAGAACCTCATCAAAGAGTTAGAGCTTTCTATAGATGATCTTAATGGACACTACCCACCAGATATTTCAGAGATAACGGATAAAATCCTTAAAAAGGAAGCAATGTTTGTCTCTGCACTTAAAACGCCGTTTGAATATCTCTCAATATTAAATAGTAAACTAGAAAAAGCTATAAACCGCCAACCTTACAGAGTAAAAGTTCTATTAGGAATCATTCCACCAACCAATTATACACGAAACGCTAAAGCATTCACTGTTTCAGTTGTTGTCTTTGGAGTGTTCTTGCTAATGAGGTACCACAAACCGATTCTGGCAATGTTTTGGGAAGACAAGACGATCAACCAAATAAAGAAAGACCTGTGAATTTGAAGTGGGGAGAGAATAATGGAAGAAACAGCTAAAGAACGCATCAAAAGAAAGAAGAAAGAGCGTGCTGAGTTAATAATAAAAGAGGTCGCAGAACCAAAGACTGCTATGGAGACGCCTCAACCTACAGAGATAAATGTTAACCGTGAAGGTGTTGATATGCTAGCTATTTATCCCTTCACCACAACCAAACCCAAATACATTAAGAACTAGCAAAAAACCAAAGTCTTTGGTGATGAAAAATAAGATTGATAAAGCTCTAACAGTTACTGAAGCTGCTAAAATTAAAGGCGTTAATCGCAGTGCGGTTCTCATAGCAATTAACAGAGGAAAGCTCAAAACAACGTTCTTCCGTGGCGAGTGGCATATTCGTGAAAGCAGTCTCCGAGAATACGATGGCTTTGAAGAAGACGGAGATTCTATAAGACTTGATGAAGCTGTCAGAAGAACTCAAATATCTTGTGTGTTAATTAGGAAGGTGTTGCCTGCTGTGCGAGCAAAAGGTAAAAAGCTTAAAATTCGTATTCCTGACCTAGATAGATGGATGAAAGACGCTCTCGATGCCAAAAAGTATAAACAAACAAGCTACCTATGAAAAACAACCTTCATATTTTGATGTATAAGCGCTTATCTTAAGTTGTTTAAGCAAACCTACATTCTCACCAATAAAAACCCCTTAAAACGCGAATATAGCAGTTCTAAGCGATATCTGCTAATTCAGGCATTTTCTACCCCAGAACTTCACCCTTACAGCAGAAACCGAAGGCATTTTCAAGATATAGGCAAGAAGCCCAAAGGGATTATCAATTTTCTTGTGCTTAGAATCGTGTTGCTTGACCCCATCCAACTTCAACCTAAAATCCACAGCATCGAGGGCTGTTCTCACAAAGTTCGCAGATTTTCTGAGACACTGATCCAGAAGATATTGTTTCATCTCGACCCCAAATTTCTGTTCCTTATCACGAGTCGACTCTACGATATACTTGGCGTCCACGCCATCATCAAGGCGGGTTTTTTCGCCACTAATCGCCTTCCGCATTTCCTTGTAACGCATGGTAATGAAGTGGTATTCTCCAAGCTCATCCTCTAGGCGGTAAAAAACGAATCAGACCGCTTCAAACCCTCCCAACTGGTGTACCTACGGAAGCCGTAGCGATCCATAACCTCGAGAAACTCGGGCGGAAGGTTTAACTTGAGCTTCTCTTTCTCCTTGGCCTCAGCCTCGTCTAACATGCGTTCTAATCGGGCATAATGGAGAGCTTTCTCTTTCTTCTTGCAGAGTTCTATAAAGTCTTTTGCCTGTGGCAGTCCGGGCCTCTGTATCCCGTAGCCAAACTGAAAGAGCATAAGGGATATAGATTCGGCTGCTCTTTTTTAGAAAGAAGTCAAATGGAATCAGAAAAGAAATCCCCTTATCGCGATAACGGCTTCCATTAACGATATCATGAGCATTAGTCAGACTATACCAAACAGAGAACCGGAAACCGCTGGGAAAGTAACGGCCTACTTCAAACCGAGCCCCAACATCCCTGGCTAAGAATTTCCCCAAGCTTACTTTCACATCAATCTGAAGGGGCTTGATATCGTAATACAAATCTAAAAAATACTGATATCCAATGAAATGAACAAATTTCGGTTCAAATCTATCAAACTTTCGGATTTTAGTTGTAAATCCTAATCCATGATAGTTGCGCTTAAGAACACCAGCCACTTCAACACCAACCCCCCAACATGACCCTACGGGATAGTAGAGAAATTCCGCTGCAATCCCAGCATATGCAGGCTCAAAATATCCTAAAGCTAAGCGCCCATACCATCCCTTATTCAAATAAAATCCTTTCTGAATATAGGCTTCCTCCAGAGCAAGTGGATTCGTCTGGAAATATTTTACGCTATCAGAGCGAACATTTAGGATTTGGGAAGGGTTAAGCATATCCATGTCCCCTATATCAGAGATACTAGCATGAGCATTGTAGGCTCCCTGAATCTTATAATAGAGTTGATCTAAGAGGTACCCTTCAGGCCCTGCAACAATTCCCGCACTATACTTAAATTTACCTGTTGCACTTCCAAAAAATGTCAAAAGACGCGGACGAATATTAAAGGCCCAAGTCGCCTTGGAGCGATGATAAAGAAGGGTTCCTTCAAATGCATTTGGAGAAGGAGTTGGCTCTCGCATTGGAGTGAGGATTTCAAACTCATAGTTTCCTATCTTGCCTTCTCGAAAACTTAGAAGATCAACCGTTCGGAATCGATATTCATGTGTTGGAATTCCATCTGCTTCAACAACAACAGTGATTGTATCGATGTTAGAGGGAACGAGCGCGGACAAAACATTCTTAATTCTTTCCTTTACATCCCTTTCTTCGTAATAAACAGTGTTGATCATCTTAATCCAAAAGGCTCGCCCCTTATTTTCATCTGTTGCGATATAAAGGCGGTAAAGATTGAGTCCTTGCTCTGCAAAAGCAAAAGCCAGTTCTTGTGAGACTTCTTTTTCAGAACGCAAATAACCTAAAGGTTCCGTATCAATCGGCGTACGATAATAGGGAGGATTATCAACTTTTGGAAAAAAGCCTTTTGTTTCACCGAGATTATAACGGAGTGACGCTGAAGCAGCGATCTTTTCACCACGGATTGTACTTACATTAAGTTGCAATACATCAAAAAACGAGGTTGTCAACCCAATATTAAGGTGGTTTTTGACTTTTTTCGCCTTCGGATGTTCATGGATATGGTTTTTATAGTCCGTTGCATCCCATTCTCCAAGAAATGTCAGCTGATTAAGACCGGGAATGTTTGTCTTCCGAAAAGGTATCCACCCCAATCCTCCAAAAAAACCTTTAATTCTTCCCTTTCCCCAACCAAATGTTGCCTCTAAATTCCAGCCGAGAATTTCTTTTGTACCGACCACATAAAAAGCATGAAATCGTTTGGTTCCATAAAAATCCTCTAACCCGATTGCAATTTCAGGAAAGTGTGCAAAACCATCTGTTTTTTGAAGGAGCGCAATTTTTAAGTTCGCTCCTCGATCGGTAAAATCCCCAAATCCCATCGATCCCATAGCTGGGTCAGGAATCCCAATATAGGTCGTATAATTGATCCCAAATTCAAGGCGTTCTAATGCCTGAATCGTTGCAGAATAATTCCGATAAGGAGGAACATAAGCAAACCCCACCGAAACGGTCCCTACATGATTCATCCGAGCAGAAGGCATAGAAAAATAGCCCCCCATCAAGGAATAATTATAATGAAAGGGAAGCGTTTCTTTAATTTCATGATTAACCTGATTGACTAAAGATAGGTCTCTAAATAAATCACTGACATCTCCCTCTGCATGGAGAAAGAAATCTACTAATAAAAATAAGAGAGCGAGTCTAAAAACCAATTAAAACTAAAATTATTAAGTTGAAAATAATATCATTTATCAAAAATAATATA
>JAUHQH010000057.1 GCA_030408485.1 Candidatus Neptunichlamydia sp.
CAGATGTGTATAAGAGACAGTTCCTGGTGTTTCTATTGTACCACTAGCAGATTTACTCATATTACTAATCTTCAAAGCTTCAGTTACAATCATCGCGTGATTTTTGCTGAGATTTGTCGAAAGCTTATGTTGAAAATCTCGTCTTATATTGCAGATCTTACTGTGGATTTTTTGAATTTTTATTTTTTGTTTTTTCCAGTTCTCGGAAAACTTTTTCTTTTTAGACAGGCCTCTTTGAGCCTTAGCGAGTTTAATTTGTAGTTTTTTAAAAGCGTTTGCCGAATCAAAATAGCTTCCGTCAGAACAAGCTACAAATTTTTTAATTCCAAGATCAATACCTATAGCGCCATCTGCGGAGGTGCTATAGGATACTACAATCCAATGCTGTCTAGGGATTTCATCGGTAATTTCGTAAATGGCAAGCGCCGAAACTAAACAGATGATTCCACCAGGAACTGAATAAACAGTATCGATAAGATCGTCCCACCTAAAATTTTCTGGAGGGCTACGATAATCAATTCCTTGATAAATACCCCTTCCAACAACAAAAGAGGGGAAGCCCACCACTCTTCTGGCTCAAAAAGGGGCACATCATGCTTAGCAAATGCGCGGAGGCATTAGCTCTTAGAAAAACATTCCCAGCAGAGCTCCCTGGAATTTACACCAAAGAAGAAATGTCTCAGAATATCAGCCCTATTCCAGAAGAATCTACCGAAACGATTACCACACAAGAATCTCTAGAGCTTCAAGAGATAATCAATGGAGATGCAGATTTTGAGAGCAAACTATTGGCAAGACTTAAAAGTGCTTTTGGATGCACCGCTCTTATAGATCTACCCAAAGATCAACTAGAAAACGTCACAAAAGTCATCAAACAATATCAGGAAACAAAATGATTTCAATCGAGCAAAATACAGAAGAATGGCTAAAACTTCGAAAAAATAAAATTGGTTCTAGCGACGCACCCATTATCATGGGAGAATCTCCTTGGAAAACCCCTCAAAAACTTTGGGAAGAAAAAATGGGATTCCGAGAATCTTCTTATGAAAATGCGGCTATGCAACGAGGCAAACAACTCGAAGCGAAAGCTAGAAAAGCGTTTGAGAAAGAAACAGGACTCGTTGTCTGACCCAACGTACTCATCCATCCCGAACATGAGTTTATCATCGCCAGCCTAGATGGCATCACAATGGATGGAAAAACCGCGGTAGAAATCAAATGCCCTGGAGAAAAAACACACCAAATGGCTCGATAGGGACATATCCCTAAGTACTATCAAATTCAGATGCAACACCAGCTGGCGGTTACAGGTCTCCAAACGATGATTTACTACAGCTATGATGGGGAAAAAGGAGAGATTCTTGAGATAGAAAGAGATGATATTCTAATCAAAACAATCCTCACCAAAGAACACGAATTCCATCACTTTGTGCAAACATCAACACCCCCCTGTAAACGATCGACTAGACTCTCCGTGGCTAGAGTGTGTAGACGAATGGAAAGAAGTTCAACACGTCAAACAAAACCTTAAAGAACGAGAAGACCGTTGCCGTGAAGCTCTAATTGCTCTTACCAAAAACGGCTCTTCATAAGGAGGAGAGATCCGTGTCACCCAATACTCTCGAAAAGGACAGATTGTCTATGATAAGATTCCTTTACTAAAAGAAATGGATCTTGAGTCTTATCGTCAGGAACCGATTCAGGTATGGAAAATCATCATAGATTGAAGTTTTGGGACTTCATTTAGCAGCGAAAAGTTTTTTTCTTTTAAAAAGTTTGTTATTAAAAGAATAACTGTCTTTTAGGTTTTCTATGAAGATGATTCTTATGACATTCTTCTAAAAATCGAAATAGAAGGCAAGTTGATTTTCATTGTGGAAAAACTTAGAGCGATACAACGAGGGATTCCTGCAAAGGGCCCCATTATTCCGATTACAAGAACCGCTGTACAAAAACCTGTGTACTTACCAGCGCTATTGAAAAATGCATTATAATCTCCCTCATGTAGCATTACTTCCTAATACACCTGAGAAGTGGATTCCAATAGCGGTTAATAAAAGCCCAAATATAGCTGATATAAGTCCTTGTTGAGCGTATTGTCCAACTTTTATCTGATTCCCCGCATATATCCTACTGATATGGATAAAGCTTTAAATCGATTCGCATTTGATCAAAAAGAAGACTTCACTCATCACCGTCTTTGAAGATTTAAAATTTGATGACAAATGGCTGTCTAATCAAAATCCTAAATATCCCCTAATCAACCCTCTACTTCCTGATAGCAAAGTTGGACAGGGGTTGGACAAAATCCTTTTCATCAAAAAAATCTTTGTCAAAGTTAAAGATAACTCATGCATTATGAATTTGCTCGGGGCGGGACTCGAACCCGCACGGCCATAAGGCCAAGGGATTTTAAGTCCCTTGTGTCTACCAATTCCACCACCCGAGCCTGAAGTGGGAAAAGGATAGACTATATCCTCTTCCCCTCTTAAGAATCAAGACTCTTCGCCTTCAGATGGAACGTGTGCCTCTTCATTGATATCGACAACTTTTTCATCAGACAAAGTCTCTTCTGAAGGAGGCGTATTATCCTCTACTTTTGGAATTTCTTCGATCTTCTCTTCCATTTCTTCTGGAAGAAGCGCACCCTGCTCAACAAGGTAATTTTTATAACGATCGATTTGATCTGAAATTAGGCTTGTTGGAGGAGGGAGGAGAGTTCGTCTTTGTAGAAGAACTTCTTCCTCAATTTTTTCAGTAGGAGCCTCTTCCTCATCTTTTGGAGATTCAACTTTTTCTTCGTTAGAAGAACGTCTTTTTCGTGCCCGTTTTTTCTCATACTTTTTAGGTTCTTCTTTAGGAGCTTCCTCTTTCCCCTTTTCTTTTTTAGCAGTCGTTTTTTTACCCCCACCAATTTTTATAGATTTTTCGATTTGAGGCTTTTTAAGAACGGTTCGCGCCTCGCGAGACTCGATCACCTCATACTCAGTCATTGGAAGGAGAAAAGCTTTAGGCTTTTCTAAAGAACGGAAAAAATAGCAGTTGCCAAATGAGACAACCTCTACGGCTCCAACCACATATTCTTCTTGAGTTGTTCCGCTTGTTGCGCGGATGATAAGTTTGAATCCTTCCTTAGGGGTAATAACTGTTTCAACTAATGGTTCTCGTGTAAAATCCACTGATCTGTTCCAGGTTAAGGGTTTTTCTTTAACGTGAGTTCGGTTTCACGTTTCTTTAGTCGCTATATATCGGATGAGATCGAGCAAACGGCAGGAATAGCCTATTTCGTTATCATACCAGGAGATGATCTTAAAAAAGTTGTCGTTTAGGGCAATTCCAGCATGAGCATCAAAAATCGATGAGCGAGTATCTCCAATAAAATCTGAGGAAACTACATCTTCATCAGTAAATCCAAGTATTCCTTTTAAATTTGCATTTGCTCCTGACTTCATCTTCGCGCATATTGTATCATAATCGGTTGATTTCGTCAGTTTTACTGTTAAATCGACAACAGAGACGTCAGCAACAGGGACTCTAAAAGCCATCCCTGTGAGTTTCCCTTGGACTTCAGGGAGACATAGACTAACAGCCTTTGCAGCTCCTGTTGAAGTGGGAACAATATTATAGGGGCTTGAGCGCCCTCCACGTAAGTCTTTTTTTGAAGGGCCATCATGAACAGGTTGAGTGGAAGTTAAAGCGTGGATAGTTGTCATTAGTCCTTCTTCAATTCCAAAGTGGTCAAGAAGAATTTTTGTAATCGGTGCTAAACAATTTGTTGTACAAGAAGCATTTGAAACAACCGTGTCTGTTTCCGGATTATATTTTTCATGATTGACTCCTATAACATAAGTTGGAACAGCCCCTTTTGCAGGGGCCGAAATGACAACTCTTTTAGCTCCTGCCTCTAAATGCTTTTCCGCCTTATCCTTCTCTGTAAAAAGACCTGTCGATTCAATCACATAATCAACGTTGAGCTCTTTCCATGGAAGCTTTGTAGGGTCTTTTTCAGCAAGAACATGAACGGTATGTTTATCATCAATAATAAATGCTTCATCATTTGATTGAATCGGCAGAGAAAAACGCCCATGAACAGAGTCGTATTTGACTAAATAAGCAAGGTTAGAAGCAGGAACAAGGTCATTCACTGCTACGATTTCAATATCGTCAAATTTATCAAAAGCAAGTCTTAATACAGAGCGGCCAATACGACCAAAACCATTGATACCTATACGTATTCCCACGATCAATCCTTATGTAATACTTACTTTGATCATAATCGATGAAGATGTAAAGAGCAACGATTGGATTTATGAAACGACCCCAACAGCTTCAAATCAAAAACCTTTTCCTTTTCTAAAGATTTGATCTAGACGAGTAACAGGAGTTTGACCTGAAGCAATCAGATCTTTCAAAATGCTTCCGGGTCCTACACCGAGGAGTTGATCCAGACCTTCAACTAAAACATCAGTCGATCATTCTTAATGATCTTCAGGAAAATCTAATTCCTCAGCTTCTATTTTCGCAAATTTAGACGATTTTTTTATAAGAAGCACCTCTTTTAACAATTCATTACCAATAATATACTATTGATATTCGAGCGAGCGCAACCCTCACTCGTTCTGAAAGCATCCATCTACCCAACTGCATAAAAGCCCCTGAATTCTCGCAATTGATAGATATCACATTGCCGGAGATGTTTATATCATTACCCTGGGAATGGAATACCATGAGGCAAAAGAAAGCATTGGGGCTATGGCAAGAAGCAATCGAGAATCATGTGGTCCGCAATGAGCTTTTATCATAGGATCAAGCCTCTTGGAAGGAGAGAAAAAGTTCCGAACTATCAAAAGGTACTTGTCAATAAATGATGTGAAGCAAAATGAGATACCTTCGAAAGAAGAAAGCTAAAGCAGCTTAAACGTTAGTAGAGTCGCGTTAGTTTCAACTAGAAATGAGACATCCTCTGAAAGCTGAAAGATCATCGTCTAAATTATCTTTTCACCGAAAATCTTGATTTATCCGACAAATGGGGAATTAAAAAAAAGCGGTCTTTCTGGAAAGGAGACCGTTTTTTGAATGTATTGACAAAGTTGCAGAAAGAATATCCTACTGGATCGTTTTCTTTACTGGTTCTTTACTACTACTAGACATACTCAATGATGCAAAGAGGACAACCATCGCCTTGACGGTTTTCCTTACGAACAATGCGTGTGTATCCTCCATTACGAGCAGCATACCGTCCACTAAGCTCATTAAAGAGCTTTCCGATAACTTTTCTGTCAGTATTGTAAGACGAAGAATCACCTTTCTTCACAGATCGAACTTCTCTTGAAGAAAGTGCATTATAACTAATCATCATTTTTGAAATCGCTGCACGACGGCTTGCTAATGTATTTTTCTTAGCAAGAGTAATGAGGCGGTCTGCATGTCTTCTAATCTCTTTCGCTTTAGGAACAGTGGTTTCAATGCGCCCATGTTCTACTAGAGCCTTTAGCATATTTGCTACTAAAGCTCTGCGATGAGAAGAATTTCGATTCAGTTTTACAGTCCGTTTCTGATGTCTCATGGTGTTTCTTGTCCTGATTTTTCTTCTAGATATTCATCAATGGTTTGGCGAACATTATCTCGTGTGATTCCATAACGAGAAAGGTTCATTCCAAGATGAAGACTCATATCTTCTAGTTTCGCTTTAATCTCGCTAAGAGATTTCTTACCAAAGTTTCGGAACTTCAACATCTCTGGCTCAGGCATAATAACAAGTTCAGCAATGGTATCAATATTTGCCTGTGCTAAACAATTCGTTGAACGAACTGAAAGTTCAATTTCATTAATGCGAAGAGTCAATTTGCTAAGAAGTTCATCACGATCGCTATCAGATTCCATTTCCTCATGATCGAATGAGAGGTCTTGGAATTTAAGGGTATCAAAAACTCCAAGATGAAGGACACCAATCTGGGTAGAAAATATTAAAGCTTCTTGAGGTGTCACTCTTCCATCTGTTGTTACTTCGAGAATGAGACGATCGTAGTCAGTATCTTGCCCTACACGAGTATTTTCAACGAAATAATTCACAAGGCGTACAGGTGAAAAAGCTGAGTCAATAACAATTTCATCAATAACTTTATCTTGAATGTCATGACGCTCAGAAGGCACATACCCTCTTCCGATCGCAATTTTAAGGTCGACACGTTTTCTCATTGGCGTCGTAACCGTGAATAAATGATGGTCAGGATTGACCATTTCAAAGTCAGATTCACCCATCACATCTTTAAATGCAGCAGCATATTGTCCGCCACCTGCATCAAGCATATCTTGGGTCACTTCAAGAGTTTTAGAAATCATCTTTGGCCCACGAGTATCCCGATTCTCTTCAAGAGGAAGTTTCCTAAGAAGAGTCCCTTTGAAATTTAGGATAATATGGGTCATATCCTCGATGATTCCCTCAATAGCAATATACTCATGAGGAACCCCTTCAATCTTTACAGAGATAAGAGCTGGGGCCTCAAGAGAGTTGAGCATAATACGTCTGAGAGCATTCCCAATTGTATGTCCAAACCCCCTTTCAAAAGCTTCTGCAATGAAACGTGAATACGTTTCAGTTTTAGTTGCTTCTTCAATTTTGATATTCGTCGGCAGTTCAAATTTGCCATACTTAACAGTCATACGTTATTCCTCTACTTATACGCGGCGTCTTTTTCTAGGACGACATCCATTATGGGGGATGGGAGTCTTGTCTTTAATAAGTGTAATAATGAGTCCTGCGCTTTGAAGTCCTCGAACAGCTGACTCTCGCCCTGCTCCTGGTCCTTTTAAGCAGACTTCAACCTCTTTCATTCCATAGTTCATTGCAATTTTTGCAGCATCCTGCGCAGTAACAGAAGCAGCAAATGCTGAAGATTTCCTTGAACCAGAAAAGTTTGTTTTCCCAGCACTTGCCCATGCAATCACCTTTCCTGAAGGATCAGTAATCGAAACTATCGTGTTGTTAAAGGTTGCTTTTACATGTGCAATTCCACTAGGAACAGTTCTAGTTATTTTCTTTTTTGCTCTTGCAGTTGTCTTTTTAACAACTTTTTCTTGCTTAGCCAATTGTTACTCCTACTTCACTTGTGCCCGATTAAACGGCTTTTTTCTTTCCTGCAACGGTTTTCTTCTTTCCCTTTCGAGTACGGGCGTTTGTACGAGTTCTTTGTCCACGAGTCGGTAGACCCACACGGTGTCTCATTCCACGATAAGAACTTGTATTAATCAGTCTTTTAATATTGTTTTGGACTTGTCGTCTCAGATCCCCTTCAACAACATATTCAGATGTGAGCATCGCGTTCAGCTTTGATACATCCTCATCGGAAAGGTTATGAGCGCGCATATTCGGATCAAGTCCTAGTTTTTCAATAACTTCTTGAGAACCAGCTTTTCCAATTCCATAAATATAGGTGAGGCTGATCACTAGGCGCTTACTTCCAGGAATATCGATTCCAATCACACGGGGCATAGGTTAAATTCCTTCTTTAATTCGTTATTTGTGGATAGAATAGTAGCATACTTGGAATATGAATTCAACGCTCTTTATATCCTACCTGTAATTCGCCCCTTCTTCATAAAGCCATCATAACGCTTCATAAGAAGGTGAGATTCGATCTGCTTCGTTGTATCTAGGACAACCCCTACTAAAATAAGAAGAGAGGTTCCCCCAAAAAAATGACTGACCGAGGCATCTACACTTAAAATTTTACCTACTAATGTGGGTAAAATAGCAATAAGTGCTAAAAAAACAGCTCCTGCCAGAGTAATCCGATTCATGGTCGACTCTAAGAATTCCTGAGTGGGGCGACCTTGCCTGATTCCTGGAATGAAAGCTCCATTTTTTTTCATATCTGAAGCAATCTGCTCCGGATGAAACTGTGTTGCCGTCCAAAAATAAGTAAAGAAGAGGATAAGAACGACAAATAAAGCAGTATAAACCCAACTACCAGGAGAGAGCCATTGCACAACAGATGCTAACCAGGTACCCTTACTTAAAAACTGAGCAATTGTTGCTGGAAACATCAAAAGAGACGATGCAAAAATAACCGGAATCACACCAGCGTAATTGATTTTGAGTGGAATATGGGAGGTTCCTCCTTGACTTTCTCTTCGTCCTACAACACGTCTTGCATACTGCAAGGGAATTTTCCTTGTTCCTTGAATGATCATAATTGTTCCTAAAATAATCATTACAAAGACGATAGATAAAACAACAATAGAAGAAAATGTCATCTGACCGGGTTCCTGAGAATCAAGGTTCAATTGCCTTAAAATCGTTCCCATTGTGCGTGGAAGTGAAGAAAGAATCCCAATCGAAATGATTAAACTAATACCATTCCCAATCCCTCTTTCCGTAATTTGTTCCCCAATCCACATCAAAAAGAGAGTCCCTGTGCTCATAGTTGTCATAACAACAAGATAGAAAAGCCATGGCAGCTCAAAAATTTGGTGAGAAAGTATTTGACTCGAAATAATTCCAGGATGTGAAAGGTTTAGACTAAGGGCATATTTCCCAAGAAGGGCAGATTGAAATAAGGCCAATACTATCGTTAGCATCCGAATGCCTTTACCCATTTTTCTCTTACCAGCATCTCCATTTTCTCTCATTTCTCTTTGAAGAGAGGGAACCACAGCAACAAGAATTTGCATAACGATCGAAGCGGAAATATAAGGCATCACCCCAAGTGCAATCACTGTCATTTGAGCAAACGCACCACCAGAAAAAATATCAACAAGTTGAAAGAGGTTTTGAGATCCTCCAGTTAGTTGGCGAAAAACTTGAACAACGGCATCTCCATTAATTCCAGGAACTGGGATATAAGCTCCAATACGACAAATGAAGAGCATTAATAAAGTAAAGAGGATTTTTGTCTTGACTTCCTCGATGGAAAATATTCTTTTAAGTGCCTGGAACATATAACCTAGACTGTTTTAAATTCAATTCCTTGCTTTTCAAGCTTGACAACTGCATTTTTAGAAAAACGATTTGCTTCAATCACCACTTTCTTTCTCAGTTCGCCGCCAGCAAGAACCTTAAACCCACCCTTCATCCGACGCATTGGAAATCCTATTTGCATCAGTGTTTCTTTATTGATGGTTTCTCCATCATCAAAATGTTCGTTAAGCCTTCCTAGATTAATCTCATAGACAGGGACTTTAAAACGTTCATTAGAAAATCCACGGTGGGGTAGTTTTTGGAAAAGTGGCAATTGCCCACCCTCTTTTCCAGCGCGTCTCTTATAACCAGAACGAGACTTATCACCTTTATGCCCTCGGCAAGAAGTTTTTCCCATTTTTGAACCTGGACCTCTACCGACTCTCTTCCTTCTTTTTTTGAGGTGTGTGTTTTTAAATTGTGATAATTTCATACGATTGCTCCTCTTGCATCAAGCGTCGCTTGTCTGTTTCTAAGATCAACAAGAGCTTTAAATGTTGCACGCACTTGATTCAGTGGGTTGTTTGAACCAAGGCTCTTAGCAATAACATCTTTAATTCCACTTACTTCAAGAACAGCTCGAGGTTTTGATCCAGCAATAATTCCAGTCCCCTCTTTCGCTGGTTTTAGCATCACACGTGCTCCATCCCAGTCTGAGATAATTTCATGAGGAATTGTTGTTCCTTCAAGCTCAAATGTGAGAACATTCTTTCTAGCCGCTTCACCACCCTTTCGAATAGCATCTGCAACTTCATTGGCTTTTGAAAAACCAACACCGATTCGACCATTTCCATCTCCAACAACAACCAGAGCAGAAAAGCTAAACTTACGTCCTCCCTTTACCACTTTTGAACAACGGTTGATGTAGAGGACTTTCTCTTCAAACTCAGTTTCGAAATCTTCTTGTTTTGTCCTTTTCCTAGTCATGAATTTTCCTAAAATTTAATTCCATTATCGCGAGCGCCATTGGCGACCTCAGCAATGATTCCATGATATTTATATCGACCACGATCAAAAACAATCCGATCAATTTTCTTTTCTTTAGCAAGTTCTGCGATCTTAGTCCCAACAAGCTTTGCACTTTCTTTTGATACTTTCTTTCCCTTCATCTCTTTTGATAAGGTACTGAAGCTTGCAAGAGTCACCCCTTTTTCATCATCAATTAATTGAACACCAATATGATTTAGTGACTTAAAAACAGATAAACGGGGTTTTTCTGCATTGCCTCGAAGCTTTTTTCGAACACGCATCACTCTCGTTTTTCGAACTTTGTTTCTCTTTACTAGATTTCGATGCATCTCTTACTTCCCTTTAGCTGATTTACCCGCTTTTTTGCGGATATATTCATCGACATATCGAATTCCTTTCCCTTTATAAGGTTCGGGGGGTCGAAGCACGCGGACATTCGCAGCAAATTGTCCAACAACTTGCTTATCAATCCCACTAATTGTAATCAGCGTGCTTTTTTCAACAGCAATTTGAATGTCACTAGGAATGTCTAATTGCGAGGGATGAGAGAAACCAAGCTGTAGATCAAGAGAATTTCCTTTTATGGCTGCTCTATACCCTACCCCAATTAGTCTCAGTTGTTTTTTAAATCCTTCACTAACACCAATAATCGCATTGTTAAGCAGCGAACAATAAAGACCAAACATCGGTTTTGCAAGCCCAGATTTCTTATCGAACTCAACAATCACTTGTGATTCTTCAACTTTTACAGATATTCCTTCAGGGAAATACTTCTTAATCGTCCCTTTGGGACCCTTAATTTCAACCTCCGCTTTAGATCCTTTGACCTCTACCACTTTTGGAAGAGGAATGGGTGCTTTACCTAATCGTGACATTCTTTACTTTCCTAATTTCACCAAACTAAACAGAGGAGTTCTCCACCTGTTTTCAACTCTCTTGCTTTTTCTCCTTCAATTACACCTACAGGTGTTGAAAGGATTGCAACTCCAAGGCCACTAAATACTCTAGGAATACCTTGATAACCAACATAACTCCTAACCCCAGGCTTAGAAACTCTTTTTAATCCATGGATAACGTTATCTCTTGAATTTTTAATGTACTTCAAGAAAATACGGATCTGTCGTCTTTTTTCATTCACTAAAAAGCTTGTGACATACCCTTTTTCCTTGAGAACATCGATGATTGATTGATTCAGCTTTGAAAGCTTAACATCAACATATTTATGCTTTGCGTCTTTTGCGTTTCTAATTCTTGTGAGTAGATCTGCTACTGTATCACTAGTTGCCATTCTATCCTCTATGTTTAGCGCTTAAATGGAAGCCCAAGCTGTGTTAATAGTTCTAGACTTTCTTCATCATTTTCTGCTGATGTGACAAATGTAATATTCATTCCCTGCTCTCTTTTAACTTCATCAAGGTTGAGTTCTGGGAATACTTGTTGTTCCGTTAGTCCTAAAGAGTAGTTTCCTCTTTTGTCACCACTTTTATTAAATCCACGGAAGTCTCGTACCCTTGGGCAAACAACATTACAGAACCGATCAAAAAAATCATACATCCTTTTTCCTCGGAGCGTTACTTTTAGCCCTATGGCTTGTCCTTCCCTAAGTTTGAAGTTAGCAACAGACTTTTTAGCTCGAGTGATAAGGGGTTTTTGTCCAGAAATTAAAGTAAGTTCTTTCACGCAATCCTGCATGACATTTTTATCCTTGATCGCCTCTGCAACTCCCATGCTAATCACGACTTTCTTTAGCGCAGGAATTTTCATCGGATTTGAATAAGAGAACTCGTTTTGGAGCTCGCCTTTAATTTCTTCCTGGTATCTTTTCTTTAATCTAGACATTCTTCTTTCGTCCTTACGACTTAACCGGTTTTCTTAAGGTTCGATAACTTAATTCTTTTTCGTTATCGAGATATACAAGATCTTTAGATCCATCTTTCCCAAGCTTTACTTTAAGCTTAAGTTTCTTCCCATAACCATTGCATAGAACAACATTTGAGATGTGAATCGGCTTTTCCATCCTAATGATTTCAGACTTCAGCTCTTGCCTCTGTGCTTTCATGTGTCTTTTGCAAACATTCACACCCTGCACAAGAATTTGCGCATCTTTCTTAGCCATGACTTCGCCCACTTTTCCCCGATCATTTCCACTAATAACGAGGACTTTATCACCTTTTTTGATCCATTTCTGTTTCATTTATTGTTTCCTCTTTAAATCACTTCTGGGGCAAGTGAACTAATTTTAATAAATCCCCTATCTCGAACTTCTCTAGCTACAGGGCCAAAGATCCTTGTTCCTTTGGGATTTTGCTTATCATCGATAATTACGCAGCTATTGTCATAAAAACGGATCATTGAACCATCTTTTCTACGAATATAACTTTTCGTTCTCACGATAACAGCTTTGATGACCGCACCTTTTTTAACACTGGACTTTGGGTCTGCTTCTTTTACTGAGCAAACAACAATATCACCAACATGTGCATACCGTCTTCGTGTTCCGCGAAGAACTTTGAAGCACTTGGCACACTTGACTCCGCTATTATCAGCTACTTCTAATTCTGTTTCTTGTTGAATCATTGTCTTTTAACTCTCATCTATTCTTTTAGGAAAGGACATCCACTATAATCCAGCGCTTCAACTTAGAAAGGGGACGCCTTTCTTCAATCCGAACACGCTGCCCTTGTTTTAGGTCGGCTTCTTCATTGTGCGCATAGTACTTTTTGCTACGCTTAACAACTTTCTTATAGCGTGGGTGAAGAGTCGTTCTTTCAACATTAATAACAGCTGTTTTGTTCATTTTTGCTGAAACAACAGTTCCTTCTTTAACTTTTTTTCTACCTTTTGCTTCCATCTTTTCTTACGTTGATCCTTTACTTTTCTTTTGACGCAAAACTGTTAGAACTCGCGCCCGATCTTTTTTCTTCTCTTTCAATGCGTGAGGTTTCTCAAGCTTTCTTGAAACGTGGAGTTCATTCGCTAGTTCAAAAATATCACGACAGATATCTTCATATTGTGCTTCAAGCTCTTCACTTGATTGATTGATTAATTCACTTGCTTTCAACATCTCACCTCTCCTTAGACTTTTTCAACGCGTTCAACAAATCGTGTTCTGTAAGGAAGTTTTGCAGCTGCCTTTAATAAGGCCTTCTTTCCTTCATCTTTAGAAACGTTTGCAACTTCAAAAAGGATTCTCCCTGGTCTTGTTACAGCAACCCAGTGATCCGTTCCACCTTTTCCTTTACCCATACGCGTTTCAGCAGGCTTCTTTGTAATCGGCTTATCAGGGAAAATTCGAATCCAAACCTTACCTTTACGACTAAAATAACGAGTAATTGCTACACGACATGCTTCAATCTGTTGATTCGTGATGCGCCCACGGTCTAGAATTTGCATTCCATAGTCACCAAACTCAACGAACTGTCCGCCTTTCGCGTTCCCGCTCATCGAGCCTTTCATCTGCTTTCGATGTTTAGGTCGAGATGGTATCAATGCCATTTTACGTTTCTCCTAATTCCTTATACGTGTTGCTCACCTTTATTAATCCACACTTTGACCCCAATTGAGCCGTAAGTTGTTTCAGCACGTGCTGTTGCATACTGAATATTTGCGCGGAGAGTATGAAGAGGAATTTGTCCTTCTTTATACCACTCGGTTCGAGCAATTTCCGCACCACCAATACGACCTGAAATCTGAATTTTAATTCCAACTGCACCAGCATCCATTGTTGCTTGAATAGACTTCTTAAGTACTCGCCTAAAGGCAACACGTCTTTCTAGTTGTTTTGCAATTGCTTCAGCAACAAGTTTTGCATCAAGATCAGGACGTTTGATTTCAGCAACTTCGATCCAGATATCCTTTCCCGTCAGTTTTTTAAGCTCTTGCTTCATGATTTCAATTTCAGCACCTTTTTTCCCAATAACAAGACCTGGGCGCGCTGTGTGAAGCGTCACTTCAATTTTTTCACTCATCCTTTTGATGACAATCTCTGCAGTCCCTACGCAGCAGGGTTTTTTCTGTAGAAAGTCACGCATTACCTTGTCTTCAAAAAGGTGTTTTCCAAATTCTCTCTTATTTGCAAACCACAGGGATTTCCACTTTTTGTTTAGGGCTAATCTAAATCCAATTGGCGATGTTTTTTGTCCCATGTTTCCTCTTAACTTTCCGTTCCAACGACGATCGTAAAATGTGACGTCCGTTTCAAGATAGGTACGCGGCCTCCTCGACTCTTTGATTTTGCCCGTTTCATTGTAGGGCCTGCATCGACACGTACTTCCTTAACCTTCAGGTCTCGTCTTTGGACACTATGAAGCGTTTCTGCATTTGCAATCGCGCTATCTAGTGTCTTCTTTAAAAGGCGTCCTCCTTTCAAGTTGCTATAAAGGAGTTGTAAAATAGCATCTTCAACACCTTTGCCACGAATTAAATCGGCAGCAAGGCGTGCTTTCCTTGGACTGATGCGGATATATTTCGTTTTAGCTGTCGCTCCTCGCATTGTTATTTTCCTTTATTTCTTAACTGGGTGGCCTTTAAATAACCGCGTTGGAGAAAACTCTCCTAAACGGTGACCGACCATATTCTCAGAGATAAATACTGAGATAAACTTTTTTCCATTATAAACTTCAAACGTGTGTCCAATCATTTCTGGAATGATCATTGACCTTCTCGACCAAGTTTTAATTGGCTTCTTTGAACCTTCGTCGTTCTCCTTCAATATTTTTTTCAATAGGTGGTGATCCACAAAAGGACCTTTACGCAAACTTCTACCCATTATTTCTTCCTTCGGTCTTTGACGATCAACTTCTTTGATTTCTTCTTCGAGCGTGTGCGAAGTCCTTTAGTTTGCATCCCCCAAGGAGTCTGAGGGATATAACCATTATGACGTCCTTCACCACCACCATGAGGGTGATCAACAGGGTTCATCGCTGTTCCACGAACTGTTGGACGGAACCCTTTCCAGCGTGTTCTTCCAGCTTTCCCCTCTATTCTAAGGGCGTTTTCAGCATTCGAAACAATACCGAAGGTTGCACGGCAAGTCTCTCTAACCATTCGGACTTCACCTGATGGCATCTTGATTGTGGCATATCCGCCACTTCTTGCCATAAGCTGAGCTGAAAGTCCTGCACTTCTAACAAGCTTTCCGCCACGACCAGGATACATTTCAATATTGTGAACTGTAGAACCCAAAGGCATCCTTTTAAGTTCCATTGCACACCCAGGTTTAAACGGAGCTTTATCACCTGAAAGCAAAACATCTCCCTTCTTCATTCCTTCTGGAGCAAGTATGTAACGTTTCTCTCCATCACGATAACTTAGAAGGGCAATATGAGCTGAACGGTTAGGATCATACTCAACTGAAGCAACCTTTGCTTCGATTCCATCTTTATCTCTTTTAAAATCAACTAGCCGGTAAAATCGCTTATGTCCTCCACCACGATGACGGCAAGTAATATGGCCATGGTGGTTTCTTCCATTTGTTCTTTTCTTAGAAATAAGGAGTGATTTTGTTGGCTTTATTGTTTGACGCTTCCCAGGGGTACATGTCAACTGGTGAAAGCTTGGGAGGACAAGCTTTCTCTGTCCGGGCGTTATCGGTCGAAATTTCTTAACCATCATTTCTCCTAAACGACTTCGTCAATTGAATCGCCACCTTCAAGGGTAACGATTGCTTTTTTAACTGCTGGGCGAAAACCTTTGTAACCACGTACACGTCGTTTTTTTGGCTTCATATTAAGGGTATTCACTGCTTTTACTTTAATTTTCTTTTCAGAATAGATTGATTCAAGTGCTCGAGCAACTTCTATTTTGTTTGCCCTTTTATCTATAATAAAGACATATTTAGGGTTAGAGCATTTCGCAGTGCATTTATTACTCGTGCTATGCTGGAGTCCTTCTAGAACTGTCGATTTTTCTGTAATGTGTCGTGATTTTATCACATGGAATGGGTTTCTATCTTTCATCACTTACCCCCTAATAGCTTGCATTAGTTCTTTTTGGGCCGAATCAATAACAACAACTTCTTGAGTACGCATTAAGTCATACCCACTAATACTATCGATTGGCATGAATCTTGCTCCAGGGATATTACGCGTACTTAGATAGAAGTTAAAGCGTTCTTTTTGTGTTTCTTCCCCATCATCACAAAGGAAAAGAACCTTCTTGTCTTTTAATCCCGCAGTATCTAAAAACTTACAAACCGATTTTGTTTTAGGTTCTTTAAGAGCTTTAAGCTTCAACAAACGGATATTTCCATCAGTTACTTTCTGTGCAAGCAGATAGTGAACGGCTACACGACGTTCTTTTCGGTTAATTTTAACATGTTGATCAAACTTCGGCTTTGGTCCAAAAACAACCGCACCTTTTCGATATTGTGATGTCTTCACACATCCTTGCCTTGCACGACCCGTCCCTTTTTGGGGGTGAGGCTTACTATTTGATAAAGCAATTTCAGAGCGTCCTTTAGTATTGGAACTCCACTGGCGTGCGTTCTTCCGCACAGCAACAACATAATCTTTGATCAGCTGATGATTGACAGAGATCTTCAGAAGCTTGTCGTCAACATTGACTTCCTCAAGCTCTTTTCCTTCTAAATCATATTTCTTCAGTTTCACCGCGGTCACTTCCTATTTTTTTGCAGGGGTTTTCTTTACCGATTTCCGGATATAAAGAAGGCTGTTCTTCGCGCCTGGAACAGCTCCTTTGACTAGAATTACTTGTTTTTCAGTATCAATGCGAACCACTTTTAAATTCTCGGTTGTGACTTTCTTCGATCCCATTTGTCCAGCTTTCTTTACTCCTGGCAAACTACGCCCTGGAGTACTACGCATCCCAGTAGATCCCGCTGTTCTATGGAAGCCTGATCCATGAGATCCTGGTCCACCACCAAAATTGTGGCGCTTAATCACTCCTTGAAATCCTTTTCCTTTTGACGTGCCGCAGACATCTACAAACTCAATATCAGAAAAATAATCGATTCCAATTTCTTGTCCGAGCTGAAACTCTTCGGTATTTTCAATGCGAGATTCTAGTAGATGACGTCTTGGCTCAACTTTTGCTTTTGCAAAGTGACCAACTAAGGGCTTGGGAAGATTTTTCTTTTTGTTTTCAGGAACCTTGATTGCTCCAAGTTGAACCGCTTGATATCCATCTTTGCCCTTGTCCTTTACTTGGACGATGACATTAGACTCTGCAACAATTACCGTACAGACGATCAGATTTCCTTTCTCGTCGTAGATACGAGTCATCCCTTTCTTGTTTCCCATTAGCTTTAGTGACATACAGTTTCCTTATTTATCGATTTTTAGCTTGCGTTTACTTTTACACTATTGAGAAATAGCGGAGCCATCAAAATTGATACCACGCCATTTACAGCTAAAGCGGAAAGGTTATCAAAAGGTGGATATTTTGTACAATGAAAATTTCTGAAAACTTAACCTTTCTACTCCAATGAAAAATTGATACCATTTATTCACATTACCTAGTGCTATTTATTGGATGGGTGCTCCATAATGAAATTTACGGTTGTTTTTTTCTTGCTCATAATCGCAAATTGCACGTCGGGTATCGATGATCTCGATAGCAATCCCTAAGACTCCAAGTCCTGAGCCTACAGTGCGAACGGTAGAGCTAAAGCTATCATTAAACACACCTAACTCCTTGAAAGTCTCATGAACAAGAAGAATCGATGACACTCCTTTGAAGAGTGCTGAAGCACTCATATAAACCATCCAAGTTTTAACTCCAATATAGGAATCCTCTATTGGCATATCTCCTTCTCTTTTCATCCGAACGTCTTTATGGACGTCTTCTTCTGATGA
>JAUHQH010000058.1 GCA_030408485.1 Candidatus Neptunichlamydia sp.
GATGCGCTTGATGTATGGGTAGATAATTATAACAAGACTTACCTTCACTCTCCTTTAGGATATAAGTCTCCAGAATGGGTAGAAGAGAACTATAGCAAGCAAGAGGTAGTATGACAGCCTTCCTCTTCTAATAGAAAAAAAAGCGAAGCTGTCGTAGACAGCGAAGCCAAAATAAAATACTCATAGTTTTTTCGCTTGCTTAATGGGGAGCATTACATGTCTTCTCTGGAATTTTTCTATTATTTTGCATTCCTCTTTTCTTCGAAAGTAACCCATTCACCCCTTCTTCTCGATACCCCTTTAATAACCTTCTAAAGTGCCGATCGCTGATCCCAAACATTCCTGAGGCTTTTATTTGGCTTACCCTTTGTTTTTCTACCTGCTTCTATTAAACCACATCGGTTTAATTCTTTTTTTGTCATGACAACTAATTTCTCCAATCCTTTATCTTCTCTATTTTTAGGACACCTCTATTTTGAAGAATTAGGATATTATCATTTTGGTACTACACTAAAAAATTTTCTTTTACAAGAAGGGTACATTCCACTATATTTTGTGAACGTTGAAGGTCATCTTGAAGATCGCTTCGTTCGATCCTTATTTGATGCCCTCAGCGAAAAGTATTTGATCAGACATATTGGGTCCTATCCATTATGAAAACAGTTAATCCTCCGATCTACTTTGAGAAGGATCTCTTGAGTAACGAGGCATTTATCAAACTTCTACAAAAACATTCGGGAAGATTTACCTTGGTTGCTGATGAAAAGGTCGCCTCACTCTATGGAAAGCCATTTTTAACCTTTATGAAAAGACAAGACTTTGAGTGTCATCTTGTTACCTTTCAGGGAGGAGAAAAATCTAAAACGCGAAAAACGAAAGAAGAAATCGAAAATCAACTCCTGGCCCAAAAGCTGGGGCGTGATACCCTCTTGATTGTTATGGGAGGAGGAGTCACAACCGATATTGGGGGGTTTGTGGCTTCCACGTATTTACGGGGAGTCCCCTATATCTCAGTTCCCACATCCCTACTAGCTATGGTAGATGCGAGCATTGGAGGGAAAACAGGAGTCAATGTAAAAGGGGGTAAAAATATGATTGGATCAATCTATTCTCCCCTTGCAATTTTTATGGATTTTTCGATGCTCTCAACCCTCCCCGATTCAGAAATCCTGTGTGGAAGTGCTGAGATTCTTAAGGCGGGTTTAATTGCGGATAAACACCTCTTTGAGGAACTCGAAGAAAAAATTGGCCACTGGAAAGAAAGAAACCTCGACTTTTTAAAAAGACTGATTAGTCAAAGTGTCAAAATTAAGAAGAAAGTTATTGAGAGAGATTTAAAGGAGAGTGGAGAAAGACATATTCTTAATTTTGGACATACGATCGGTCATGCGATCGAGGCATTAGAAGGATATACTCTATCACATGGAGAGGCCGTTGCAATTGGAATGGTTGTTGAAGCCTTCATTGCCCATAAGATGCAAACATTGACCGAGTCTGACTTCAATGCCATTTATCAATTGGTTCGGAAGATGGGATTTACTCTGGAAATTTCTGAAAAAGCGACGACGGCTACAATGAAAGAAAGGATGATGCGTGACAAAAAAGCAAAAGAGGCCACTCCCCGTTTCGTGATTCTCGATGGGATTGGAAAGGTCCACCGTTTTAAAGGGAGCTACTGTTCCACTCTTGATAGCGAAATCCTCGATGAAGCTTTAGGATGGATGGTGGCGGAGTTTCAGAGATGAATTATACTATAAAAGCGAGTACCCTATCAGGAACGATTCAAATTCCCTCCTCAAAGTCTCATACTCACCGAGCTTTAATCTTTGCCCTCCTTGCAAAAGGAAAATCAACGATTTCTAAATACCTTGATTCTCCCGATAGTGCGACCATGCTCAAAACAATTCAGCAACTCGGAGCAAAAGTCCAGAAAGACAATGATCAATTAGTCATAGAAGGAGTCGGTCCCGAGCTTCAACCTGCGGAGGATGTCATCAATGCAGGAAACTCTGGGATTGTTCTCCAGTTTATTGGAGCTTTAGTCGCCTTGATTCCTACTTACACTGTTATTACAGGAGACCACTCGATTCGGACAAGACGCCCTGTAAAACCTCTCCTTGAGGCTTTAAAACAATTGGGCGTTTTAGCTGAAACCATGTTAGGCAATGGGTATGCGCCAAAAATTATCAAGGGGCCTTTAAATAGTGGAGTATGCACCCTTGATGGTCAAGATTCTCAGCCTGTTTCAGCCCTTTTGATTGCAACTTCCTTTGCAAAAGGGAGCTCAGAAATTCGTGTCACAAATCCCGGTGAAAAACCTTGGATTGATCTCACTCTTTCCTGGTTTGATTTTTTAAAACTCCCCTATGAAAACCATGATTATACCCATTACAAAATTCCAGGAGGAGCCTCTTATTCTGGTTTCCACTACACCGTTCCGGGAGACTTTAGCTCCTTAGCCTTTCCTGTTGCTGCAGCTTTGATCACCCAGAGTGAAATTTCCATTGATAATGTCGATATGGACGATATTCAAGGAGATAAAAAGCTTTTAGACCTGTTAGAACAAATGGGAGCTAAATTCGAAAAAAGAGGAAGAACGCTTCACATTAAAAAAAGTGGACTTCTTCAAGGAAAGACCTTTGATATCAATGATACGATTGATGCGATCACGATTCTTGCTGTGATTGGGTGTTATGCAGAAGGAGAAACAGTTTTAACGAATGCTGCAGTTGCTCGAAAAAAAGAATGTAACCGAATCCACTGCATTGCAACCGAGCTTAAAAAGATGGGAGCTGATATACGAGAAACAGGGGATGGTCTTATCATTCGCACCTCAAAATTGAAGGGAACAACTTTAGAGACTTATCATGATCATAGAATGGTAATGTCTCTAACTGTTGCAGCTCTAGGTGCTGAAGGCAAATCTGTGATTCATAATGCAAAGTGTGCCCATAAGACCTACCCGAATTTTAAAGAGCACTTAATAAAGCTTGGAGCAAGAGTAAAGTGAATATTGTTCTTTTTGGACTTAAAAGCTCAGGAAAAACGACGATTGGTAACAAACTCGCCGAAAAACTGGGAAGAGCTTTTATCGATACTGATCGTCTCATTGAAGAAACCTATCAACTCAACCGACAAAAAAAGTTGACCACCTGCCAAATCTACCAAGAAGTGGGATCGATCACTTTCCGCGCTCTCGAATATGAAGTCATTCAGTCCCTGCAAGACGTTCAAAACTCTGTCATCGCAGTAGGAGGTGGTGCGATGCTCCTTTATGAAAATATCGAAGCCCTGAAAAAAAATAGTCATCTTATCTATCTTATCTTTGATAGAGAGCCTTTAAAAAAGAGGGTTTTAGCTGAAGATCCCCTTCTCGCTTTTCTCGATCCTAATAATCCTGAATCCTCTTTTGATAAGATGTATGATGAAAGAGACGATCAATACAAGAAGATTCATGCAATTGAAATCAATATAACTTCCATGAAAGACAAAGAAATCATCGATAAAATCTGCAAGAGTGTGAAAGATGGCAAGTAATAGCTTTGGAACCCTTTTTCGCATCACCACTTGGGGAGAATCTCATGGAAAAGGAATCGGTGTTGTCATTGATGGGTGTCCTGCAAACCTTCCCATTACCGAAGACGAAATCAATCTAGAACTTTCTCGCCGTGCTGGAGGAAAAAACCCCTATACAACATCTCGAAAAGAGAAAGATCACGCTGAGATCTTTTCAGGAGTTTTTGATGGAAAAACAACAGGGACTCCGATCTCGATTATCATCTTCAATCATGATGTTGATTCCTCAAAATATGAACCGATTAAAGATCTAATGCGCCCAGGACATGCGAATTTCACCTACCTTGAAAAATATGGCATCTTTGATTACCGAGGTGCTGGCCGCTCCTCTGCAAGAGAAACAGCTTGTCGCGTAGCAGCCGGCGCCATAGCCAAGAAACTTCTTGCTTATTTTGACATCACCTGCACAGCTTATATCCATTCCATCGGCCCCATCACCATCGAATCGGTTGATTTAAATGTTCTCCAAAATAGCATTCTCTATTGCCCCGATGAAAAAGCAGAACAAGAGATGATAAAAATCCTAGAAGAGGTCAAAGGAGAAAAAGATTCACTCGGTGGAACTATCGAATGCATCACAGAAAACCTTCCAATCGGCCTAGGTGATCCCGTTTATGAAAAACTCGAAGCAAATCTTGCTAAAGGAATGCTCTCCCTTCCCGCAACCAAAGGACTTGAAATTGGGGAAGGCTTTAATGCGGCGCGCCTCAAAGGTACTAAGCACAATGATGGTTTTATAACTGATCCATCCGGAAGGATCATTCCCGCATCAAATCATGCGGGAGGTACCCTTGGCGGAATTTCGACAGGACTTCCCTTGACCTTTAGGGTTGCTTTCAAACCCACACCCAGTATCGAAAAGCCCCAGCAAACGGTCGATAGCTCGGGGAAAGGACAAATTTTCCAACTCCCTTCAGATTCTCGTCATGATCCTTGCGTCACCATCCGCGCGGTTCCTATCGTCGAAGCGATGACAGCTCTGACCCTTGCTGATAGTCTTTTACTCTTTCAACACTCACTACCTATCGAAAAGAGCAAGTAGGCGAACTCGTTCTCTTCTGTTATCAAAAAGACGATTCAAACCATATGTTATCCCATTTATCAAAACTCTATAGCTAAAATAGTTTAAAATTGGGTTGAATTAGGCGAGAGATTT
>JAUHQH010000059.1 GCA_030408485.1 Candidatus Neptunichlamydia sp.
AATTTAACTTATATAATAATGCTGCATAATAATTATATTAAATGCGAATAAAACAGTAATACTATTTATCAAAAATAATACAAGAAGTGGCGCAGAGATTTTACATGATAAAATTGCTTGTGGAGATCGAAGCTAACCACGTGCTTACTTAAAGTAAGATCGAAAAAGCAATTTTAACCGAAAAGATCGAATCCAAACCTACATATTTTTAGTTTTAACTTGATAAGAATAAACCAGAGGATATCGATATCCTCTGTTTAGTAGAATTCTTGCTATGCAGGAGTTGAAGCAAAGTGGAAGCATAGCTCTTCAGTTCTCTTTCCGATTTCTTTCTCTATTCGATGATCCGCAAGGCTGACAGCTGCCTGATGAGTAGAGACTTCGTTTTGCTGCGCAATTTCATAAATTTGTAGAAGTTGATGATAGACCTGATTGATCATATCGCGCGCTTTCGTTGCATTATACCCTTCAGAAGAAAGCTCATTCATCACATTGATTAATCCTCCAGCGTTTACTACAAAATCTGGAGCATAGAGAATGCCTCTTTCTCTTAAGTGATCGGCATCAGTAGGCTTTAAAAGTTGATTATTTGCAGCACCTGCAATAGCTCGACACTTGAGCTTTGGGATTGTATTTTGGTTGATCACTCCTCCTAATGCGCAAGGAGCTAGAACATCACATTCGACTTCGAAAATTTGTTCGGGACTGACTCTTTCTGCATCAAACTGGTGAGCAAAATGTTCAATAACATCAAGGTTAACATCATTGATAATCAATTTTGCTCCTGCCCAGAAAAGGCGCTCTGCAAGTCTTTTACCGACACTACCAATTCCTTGGATCGCAATCGTTTTGCCTTCTATGGAATCGGAACCATCTAGCTCCTGAAGGACAGATTGAATTCCTAAAAAAGTGCCATGAGCAGTAAATGATGAAGGGTTTCCACTTCCCCTAAGGTTATGAACTCCACAGGCGTATTTTGTTGTTTGTAAAATTATATCGATATCTGCTGGAGTACAACCCATATCTTCGGCGCAAATATATTTCCCTTCTAAGCGATTAACAGCTTTTCCAAATGCCTTTAGAAGCTCTATAGTCTTATCTATTTTAGGATTTGCCATGATAACACTCTTGGCTCCTCCTAGACCTACTTGAGCAATGGCTGCCTTGTAGGTCATTCCTTTAGAAAGACGAAGAGCATCAGTCAATGCTTCATCAAAACCTTTATAAGGATAAATTCTCGTCCCCCCAAGACCTGGACCTAAAGTTGTGTTATGTATCGCAATAATTCCAACAAGCCCAGAATCTGAGTCAGTGACTTTTATAACTTTTTCATAGCCGGCTACTTCTAAAATTTCTTCTTTAAGATCCATTCCAAGGCTCCCTATTCAACAAATGGTTGGAAATGGAAATTTTAACACGGCAAACTCTCAAGAAGCAAGAAACTTTGTCTTTAAACAAAAATACAAAGAAGGCTACCATTGTAGGATAGCCCTCTTCATGGATTGAAGTATGGATCTTTATAGAAATTTCTTAGGACCGCTCTACACTCATAGATAAAATGGTTTAAAATTGGGTTTGATCTTTTCGGCTAAAATTGCTTTTTTGATCTTACCTTAAGTAAGCACGCGGTTAGCTTCGATCTCCAAAAGAAATTTTATCATGAAAATCTCTGGACCACTTCTTATATTATTGTCTCCTCCGGGGATGGTTGAAAACCCTCGGTTTTAAGGCGAAGAAAAGATCATTTAGCCCATGATCTTCCAGCTTTCAACAGTCCCATTTAGGAGTGCACACTAAAACAGATTTGAAAGTCCATCTTGTATCGGCCTCTAAGTACAGAAAGCGAATATTGACCGGGCCAGATTGCATTGGAACACGCACTTGACATCATCACAGCTAAAAGTGTCTAGTGATCATGTTTACATATTTATCAGTTATAAGTCGATAGGCAACCATTAAAGACAAAGTGATGCAACGGTTAAAAGGGATTAACTCGAGAGTAATGTTGGTGGAGTTTCCGCACTTGAAGAAGGTTTTCTGGGGAAGGCATTTCTGAGACAGAGGTTATTTATTTAATTTAGCGGTGAGCTCAGGAAATATTACAGATAAGATGATTAAGTTATACATTGAGGGGCAAGAAGGTGAACCTTTATAAGATGATAGTCGGTTTCAAATCGACTCCTAATGAACCCCTCGATCTTTTCTCTTTGTGAAAAAACCCGTTCATAAGGAGCTCTTACAAAATTATGCCAACAGTCTTGATCTTTATTCTGCTCTTCATGTTATTCTTTTTGATGGCACCTAAATGCACCCTCTTTTGCCTTGGCTATTCTAGGCGCGGTACTTAATACAGTACCCCTTGTCCTTGTCCACATAGCTAGCTCCCTGGGAGGGACATAGATGCTTAAAACCTGTAAGCATCTGCGAATATTAGCTGGAGTAATTGCAACCTTATTGATAAGACCCGTCTCCATATCTACGCTGATATACTGCTTATAACCATACCAGCACTTATTCTTCCCTTTGCAGAAAACTAAGAGATGTTTTCGTTGTTTAGCTTCTTGTATTTTTCTCCAATCGCTTTATCGCTGTATTTCTCCATGAACTGTGGCGATAAGCACTCGAATAATCGAAGTAATCCATGTCCTTTATGGGTGTTTTTCTTCTCTAGTTTTTTGAGCCTTTTCTCCACAAAGTTAAAAGATTAGATCTTGGTAAACTTATGGTAATTGTGGTTTTCTGGAACCGAATCATCTAGGGCTGTCTCTTATACACATCT
>JAUHQH010000060.1 GCA_030408485.1 Candidatus Neptunichlamydia sp.
CAGATGTGTATAAGAGACAGGTTTTTAAGTGTTGAGAACTGAAAAACCCAACTCATTTAGAGACACCTCTTCCTAGTTCCCTGAGCTTTGGATTTTCTATGCTGCAATCATCGGAGAATTGTTATTCCCTTCAAGATTTAAAGAAGGTTTCTTTTTCTGATAAATATAGACAACCAATCCACCAATTAAATTTACCAAGAAATTCGAAGGACTTATATAGCGACTATGCTCTATTTGAGAGGTGACCATTAACCGCTTCGGTAGAAGTGGAGTTTGTTAATATGCCATTGCCCCTCTTGGAACCTCATCATATAGCTTTTTTAACTTCCGGAACTTTAAAAGCTTCCCTTTTTCAAATTGTAAAGGTCTACAAAAATGTTCAGTTTTTCATCACCCCTCTTTTTTAGCTTCGAGCAACATCTTCCCTTAGCGCCTTCATGTTGGAAGCCTTAGCCTAATTGTTCCAAATAGCCACTCTATGCGAATGGTATGAATATGCATTCCTAACGATGGATCCTTGAATAACTTTACGATCTTTTCTTTTCTTGACCATTTGTGCATACATTCCATTATTCTGGAATCGATCGATAAACGATATTTTCTCCTGAAGGTTTTCTTAGAAAAAATATACTTCACGTTGCTCTTCTACATCTTTATTTTCAAACATTATCTCCTATCAGAACAACAAATCCGATAGAGTCAACCTTTGAGCAATAAGGAATCGATCAAAACAAACAAAAGGGTGTGGATTAAAAGTAGCAACCCTCTCAATGATTTTTAAGTTATCGATAAGGTCATGAACGGAATAGTTTTCAAGGAAGTAGAAGCTATGGCTTAAAGGTTAGGGGAAAATAAGGGTATACTCAATGTCGAAAGAAAACATTCGACAATATCTCCTAATCTATTAATTACATAGACAAATCGGTTTAAAATTGGGATGGTTTTGGTGAGACATAAAAAAATTCCCAAAAATAAAAGAGAGATGATTGGTTTTAACGCTTCGAGAATTGGAAGCGCTTTCTTGCCCCTGCAAGACCATATTTCTTACGCTCACGCTTACGGGGATCACGGGTAAGGTACCCTTCCACCTTGAGAGCGCCTCGTCTCTCTTCGTCTTCTTTAACTAGAGCACGAGCAATGCCGAGTCTTGCGGCAATCATTTGACCTTCAATTCCGCCTCCTTTGGCGTGGATGATGACATCGTAATTCCTTTCAAGCTGAAGTTTTTCTAGAGGAGCAAGAATCGTTTTTCTTTGCATGTCAGAAGTAAAGTACTTTTCAATTTTCCGTCCATTGACATCAATATTTCCTTTTCCTCTTCTGAGTCTTACCGCAGCAATAGCTCGCTTGCGTCTTCCAACTCCGATTGTTTCTTTCTTCACTACCATAACCTTATTTATACCTCTACCGTTACGGGTTTTTGTCCCTGTTGTTTATGTTTATCACTAACAAAAACACGCAGCTTTTTAAGTTGAGCTTTTCCTAATTTCGTTTTAGGCATCATCCCTTGTACGGCATGACGGATAATAAAAGTAGGCTTTCGTTCTTTGACAATCCGATAAGGAGTCTCACGAAGACCTCCGATGTGCCCAGTGTAGTGCCGGTATACTTTTTGAGCCTCTTTACTTCCACTGACGACAATCTGATCAGCATTGATAACAATGACTCCATCTCCAACATCAACGTTCGGTGTAAAAGTTGTCTTGTGTTTCCCTCTAAGGATTTTTGCTACTTCAGAAGCAAAACGACCAAGGGTTTTCCCTTTAGCATTAAGAGTAATCCATCCTCGAGCTTTTTGTGACTCTTCTTTAGTCAAAAGAATGGTCGTATGTTTTCGCTTAGCCATTTACAGGTATTCCTTTCCATTTAGCGTTTGAGGTAAAAGGGTACAGATTTCTTTCTTTTTTGCCAAGGCCTACCAATCAAAAACCTCTCACCAATAGATGAAGAACTGTCTCTTATACACATCT
>JAUHQH010000061.1 GCA_030408485.1 Candidatus Neptunichlamydia sp.
ATCGTCAGATGTGTATAAGAGACAGGCGACAATCGAAGCAAATATGTGGATCTCGTGTGTACTTTACTTAAAAACAACTTTTGTTGGAGATTTTCTTAAAGCCTGTATTCTATTTTATTGACCTCTGATATTCTACTATATAAACTTCGACATCTGATTGAAAATGCATTTTTGCATCTAAATAAGGTGGAGAGGAATCGCAACTAAGGTACGCAAAAAATACGACATATATAGACGATCGGGATGGAGAACCTGTTGACTACAATCAATTTCAAATTGATCCCACATTATAAACCCGCAGCTTCAAGCTGCGGGTTGTTTAAGTGATTATCAAAAAAAGAGCCCTACGAGTCTGGTTTTAAAGGCTAACCTCTATCCCTGGTATCCCTGGAAAATTACAAAGTTTGCAAGCGTAGAGTTTTCAAGGGTGGAGTTTGATCTTTTAGACAACAGCTAATACAAACAATTGCAGCACCGGTTAAAAGACCTATCGCCGTCCCAGCGGAAGCAACATAAAGAGCTCCAGCTGTTTTCACACCTAAAAATAAAGTACCAATCGCACCTCCGATAATACCACCTATAGCTCCGGCCCCAACAATAAAACCACAGGCTTTTGGACTTTTCGTGGGAAAATCACAACAAAAGCTAGACATATTTTTTTTAAATAGTTGGCACCCAGTTTCATGAGTTTTGTTGACCACAGTATTCATGTTCGCTGCCAACCTACCGCTACGATTAGGAGAGAGTGGAGAGGGTTGAGAGGGTAGTATACCCGGGGTTACGTGACTAGTCATAATTTTATCCTTTATTTAAATTTAGTTAATATATAGTATCTTCAATTTAAGTTTTTATGGTGCGTGTATGGTAGAAAAGTAACATATTCATGCATCATAAAAATATTATAACAAATTTATTATTTTAATTGTGTGTTTATGTTTAAGATTGAAAATAAATCAGAAAAAACTTATATAAACTTAAAAGAAATAGATATTTATACTTTAATGACATTTGAAGATCTTCAAAATCAAAGGTTTATAAATAAATTAGACTACTATATTTGTGTTGTAAAACAGAGCAATAAAACATATCTATTTGATGCTGTGAGTTTTATAGAAAATTGTCTCCATGAAGAGAAATTAATAGTTAATCCTTTAACTAAAGACCCCATTAAAAATTTTGATATACTTGTTTCATCAAAAGAAAATCCTAATTTTAAGTTATATATGAAAAAAGACGAGTTGTTAAAATTTCCCAACCATTACCCTGTCGTCTGGAATGATCCTTCGATAAGCAAAGCAAACAGAATATATTTTAAATTTCATTACGCAAAGCACTTGGAGTCTACAAATTTAAAAGCTTCGATTTTGCTTTATCAAAAATTCATAGAAGAAGGAGATTTATTTTCTCGTATGAGGCTTGCTGAAATCTGCACAGAAAAAGGAAAAAAAACTCAGGCTATTAGCCTAATACACGGCGCTTTAGAAAGAGCTGATATAGGAACTCAAAACTTAATTTTTTGTGCTGAAAATCTAAAAAAAAATAATGACTTTCCTGGATCATTTAAAGCATGCCAACTTGCAGCTAAAAGAAATAGTCCCTACGGGATAGGAGGAGTTATCTGCAGCCTAGAAGATGGGGTAGGTGTTGAAAAAAACTCTTTATTAGCAAAAGAGTGGCGTCAAAAACTTCCCGATGGCTGGAAAGAAGCAACTATAGTAGATTTCTTTAAACACCTCCAAGAGATCAAATATGACCCTAATAGAACAGAATATCCATGAGATACTATCTCATTACCCCATTCCCTTAGACCCATCTTCGTTTTTGAAGACCTTCTCCTTTTTTCTCCTTGATCAGAGGGGAAAAATACCCTTTTTAAAAAAACCTTCAACCCCCTTTTGCGTAAGGTAAGTTACCATAAGTTTGCCAAGATCTGATCTTTTAACTTTGTGGAGAAATGCAGTGATAGAGAACTAGTACTCAATCAGCAAATTCACTAAAAAATCCCCATGAGACTGTTGTATTTCTTATCGCTTCTACTTCTAACGCATCCTATTATTTCTCGTTTCAGCACTTCTTGTGAAGGGAAGTCGGCGCCTAAGGTATTTCTTCCTTGATAAGGTTGAAATTTCAATTTTGGCCATGTTTAACCAGCTGGCATGTTTTGGTATATAATGGGACTGTTGAAAGTTAGAAGATCATCGTCTAAATTATCCAAGTTTTATAAGAACAGAATCCAATCTAGCTATGTTTTTTACTTCAAAGCGGGATAAGTGAAGGAGAAGAAATGGATAACATTGAAGAGATAGTGACAAAAGATGCTACTTTCAATAGACCGGATCATTTGGTAGATGCTTCCATAGATAAGGCTAGCGATAAAGGTCAAAAAGAGATAGGAAAGATCTCGGAGAAACGTAAAGTGGAGAAGGGCAAAAAGAAGGGAAACAACGATCACGCTAAAAAACTCACCCCACTTACTGTTGAAATAGTCACTGATTTCCCTTTGTAAAAAGCCTCGGAAAAAAACCTCTTCAGGAATTGCTACTAGAAAGAGGTTACCGATTAGCCAAATAGGAGTGATGCCTGGAAGCTTGAGGTCGATATCAACAAGATGGAGGTAGAGCGCGAGAACCATTAGGATCATGACACCTAAAGCGGTTAGAGCAATAGTTTTTAAAACGACACAACGGAGGTGCATTTTTGCCATGAGGGGAATCGTTAGAGCTAAAGGAAAAAAGCCAATGAAGGGTTTATCGAAGTTAAGATAGAGAGTATAAGGATAGGCATCTTTGCTGATTTGAACCTTATCGGCGATAATCCAATTATGAAAACCGGGAAAGAAATGGCCCATCAAAGAAATCGAGGTGAAAAAAGCGATCAGGATTGTAATGAGACGGGGGACTCCCTTTAGTTTTGCTGTTAAAGCTAAGTGAGCAGCACAAAGAAGAGCTAAGGCAACAAAGATCTTAAAGTCGATCAGCTTTCCCATAATTCCAAAAACGCAACTAAGAGCAATAAATGATCCCCAAAGCCATGGGGATTTATGAATCCATAAACTGACAAATGCAAGAATAAGTGAGATAAAAGCTAAGGAATGAAGAGGGTAGTGAATAAAGGTTAAATAGGTCATATCACTTGAGAGATTAACTTTTTCGTAAAATATTCATAAATTCCAGTAGATCCTCCTTCTCACCCAAAATCTAAGTCTTTGATTCCCCTTTTTTATTCTCTTTTCCATAGATACGTTTCACCTCTTCTGCACACCATCCAAAATAGTTGGCGGTATAGACGATTTCTACTTTGGAATCATTGATTGATTTGTCCATTTCAAGGGTGATGCACTTCGCAAGTTCCTCTTGACTTTCAAGAATCTCTTTCTTAATTTCCCATAAAACTTGAACTCTTTCGTAGGGAGGAAGATTAATTGTTGGATTCTCTTTAACGCTGTCGATTGCTTGTTGAATCGTTTGATCAATGGCAAAATAAAGCTTTTTCCTCCCACTTTTTCCCCGTTGTAGGCGAAACAAGGGGTTTTCTTTTTCCGTCTAGCACCCATTTACTGGCAATATACGACCCGAAATCTTCCTTTTCAAGGACGAAGAACCTTTTCATTTGAAATCTTCTAACTTTACCCAATATATGGGTTCATACACTTCTTATTGTTTGGAATATAATAGATGGAAAGAAAAAAGAAAAATGGAATTGTTTGGCTTGAGTTTGAACTTTTGCAACTTTTCCCAGAGATAAAGCATGGAGTTTTTCTTATATCTAGAGCTTGGGGAAAAAGATCCTCCAGAAAATCTCTTAAAAGCTTGAGGGCTTTTCGACCTTCTAAAGGGAGTTAGACTCAAGCAATGTCATAAAGCTAACATTAAGGAAATTCAACCAATGCGGTCAAGATCTTCTACACTTTGATGACTATGATGCCACGGTGACTACTGAAGAAGATGTTGGATTACTGATCCATCATGCTGATTGCCAAGCAACAATTTTTTATGATCCTATTGATCAACTCCTCGGAAATATTCATTGTGGCTGGCGTGGAAGTATTCAAAATATTTATCAGAAAATGGTTGATAAGATGACAGACCTATATCAAACTGACCCTTCTGATTTAATTGTTTGTATTGGCCCAAATTCGGCAGAGTTTAAACATTATAAAGAGAAGCTTCTCGAAGCCTTTTGGGAGTACCAAATTTGCTCAACCTATTTTGATTTTTGGGAAATTAGCCGCATGCAACTAACTAGCTGCTGGAATTCCTGTAAGAGCAAATTGAAATCGCTGAAATCTGCACGCATGAAAATGAAACGGAGTCCTTTTCTTACCGGAGAAATAAAAACACTTCCCCATCAGGGAACATTAGTAGGAATCCTGAGCAACTAACCGATTAGATTTCCTTTTAAAGAAGAATATCAGCGCATAAAAAACAGGGGTTATCAGAATGGAAGCGACAACTTTTGTCAAGTAGCTTGAAAACATGATTTCTATCCCTCTTCCAACATCCATCCGAAAGCCCACAAACAAGATGATTCCAGAAACAACAACAGTATCGATAAGTTGAGATGTAATCGTTGAGACATTTGTTCGTAGCCATAAAAAACGGTTTCCTGTCCGTTTGCGAATTTTTCTGTAGAGAAAAATATCTAGAAACTGTCCTAGCAAATAGGCTGTCATCGAAGCCAATACAATCGTTACATTGATTTCAAAAACGGCATTAAAAGCATTCTGATATTCTCCAATACTTGAAAACCCCCATGGATTCCCTTTAACGACCCAATAGGGATGACCAGGGAGAAGAAGGACCGCTCGTATGACACACATTACGATTAAACTCATGATAAAGCTGAGCCAAACCATATAAGAAGCCCTTTTACTCCCATACACTTCATTGACAACATCACATAAAACAAAAGTGAAAGGGTAGACTAAATAGGCGGAAGGAACAGGGTTATGAACAAAAGGAAAAATGAAAAGCTTGTGCCCAATCGTGTTTGTTAAAATCAAACACATACAAAATAGGACAACAAGTGTAGTGTATTTTAAATCTATCTCATTCTGGTTGAAGATGGCCTCCCTTGTAAAAGAGGAGAAAATAAGTCCTCCTCAGGGTTAATAGTTAGTTGTTTTTGTTCCTCCTCATTTGGAGGACGGTCCATAAAGTCGATTTTGGGAGCTTCATCGATCAATGCAAGAGGGCATTGTTCATCTCCTTCACCCATCTCTAAAATAGCAGCCGTTGCCAAGCTATCAACGAGATTTATGTAAGTCAATGTATAAGGGCGGTTAAAACAATCTTTCTCTCCCATATACGAATAAAGAGGATTGAACCCACACCAACTCAATCCCAAACCTACCGTTCCTTTTCGCAAGGGGGTGATTTGACTATCAATAATCAGGATCCCTAGTTTTTGAATCTTGTAATGGTTTCTTAAATTTTCCCAAATCGATGTTGCATGGAGAAAAAGGTTTTTTGGAAAAAGAACATAGGTCCCAGCACTATTTGATTCATCAATTCCCGCGAAAGGAAGAAAGCAATTTTCTTTAATGGTGAGTTGAATAGGACCTTTTTCCGATTTCCAAAAGATGTCTGCTTCTTGTCGAATCAATGTGTCCTTAGAGGATATCTCTTTTTGAACATAATAGCCATAACATAAGGAAAGGATTTTGCTTGAAATCACAAGAAGTTGTTTTTCGCATAGAGGAGGAAGAGAATGAAACAAATGCGAAAAGAGATCGTCATCAGGGAAGATTTTTTTTGTTTTAATGGGTATAATTTTCATCTTTCCTTCCCTCCAAAAGTATAGCGATAAACAGTAAACCCTTCTTCATCAAACAAGTGCTTTTTACTTATTGCAGTTTCTATCCAATGGAGTGGGAAATAGGTATCACAAGGGTAGGTTCCTGGGATCCAACTAAGTAAAAGATCATCGATCATTCCTTGGGAAAAGAAGAGGTTAAAAATTTCGCTTCCACCAATGACTAAGGCTTTTTCTGGGTCTTTTTGTTTTGCAAGTTGGATGCAAGAGGTCTCATCATGGACAAAGAAAACATGGGGGGGAACACTTGAGAGATCTCTTCTTGTTAAAACAATTGATATGCGTTGTTCAAAGGCTCTTTGAGGCATACTTTGATAAGTTTTATACCCCATGACCATTGTTCTATGGAGCGTTTGCTCACGAAAAAAAAGTTGGTCTGCAGCAACATTCCATGGAATGCCTCCTTGGAACCCGATTCCTCCAAGGATATCGCAGGCTACAATACCGCGAAGCATCATAAAATACCTCCAGGTAAGTGGGGGCAATGACCAATGATAAAGTTGAAAGGAGTACTCCCAATTACAAAAATGGCAGTATAAAAACTTGCGAAATTTAATGCAATGAGGATCTGATTTGTCAAATTAGGGATAAGAGGGTATGCTTGATGAAGAGCCTATCTCAACTAATTATACCATTTATCAAAATATGGAATTGTATGTGATCTTTTCGGCTAGAATTGCTTTTTCGATCGTAACTTAAGGAACATGTGGTTTGCTTCGATCTCCAAAAGCAATTTTATCAGGAAAATCTCTGAGC
>JAUHQH010000062.1 GCA_030408485.1 Candidatus Neptunichlamydia sp.
CAGATGTGTATAAGAGACAGAAAATATCCTTGTGCAATTAATTTTATCAGTCTAAATTAAGGATAGGGGGTGTTATGAAAGGGAAACTCGGGCTTAATCCATGGCTTAGCATCTGGGTCCATCCCAGAAAGACGATTCGGGCACTTGTCGAATACAACACGAATTATCGATTGGTCACCTTTTGTGTGGTCTACGGTTTTCAGTATATCCTTCAAATCCTTCAGTACTTATCTCTTGTAGAGGGAACGTCTCTGCTTTTTGTTATCTTATTGGCTTTAATTTTTTCCATTCCTATGGGTTATATTGTCTTCAATGTGCTGAGTGCGTTTTATTTTTGGGTTGGAAAGCTTATTAAAGGGAAGGGGAGTTTTAAACAGATACGAGCAGCGACTTACTGGTCAACTGTTCCTATGGTCGTAACCTGCTTGGTCTGGATTGTTTTAATGGTTCTTCATGGTAATAGCTTCTTTGTTGTTGGCTATGAAGCAAAACTTGTTGGGACAGCGGCTGCGATCAGCATAGGACTTGGGATTATCCAACTTGTGATTGCAATTTGGGGATTAATTATTCTGTTACATGCATTGGGGGAAGTGCAAGGATTTTCGGTTTGGATGACACTGCTTAATCTTGTTTTAGCAGGGCTAGCTATCTTCATTCTTCTATTCCTCATCGTTTGGGGTGTATCATCGGTGATACATGTCACGTAAAAGGTAAATAAGGGGGAAATTTTATGTTGAAGTTATTTAAGAAACAGGTACTAGCGACTTTTGGCGCTATTTTTTTAACAGCTGCTAGTATTGGAGGAGCTCCATTAAAGCTTGCTGATAAGCAAGGAGCGAGGGTCGATACAGTTTCAAACTGGAAAAAGTTTCATTCTGTTCATGGGAAATGTATGGTGTCGTTACCTCAATCACCAGAGCATGTCAAACAAATGATGCCTTTCCCTGAGCAGGGTTACAATCTTCGTTATGATGTTTATGTTTCGGCTCATGAGAAAAAAGCTGTGTATATGATGCTGATTGCGCAATATCCTCCATTTATTAATGAATCACATGCAGAGATGAGTTTAGAGAACTTTTTAAATGGACTTGTGAGCCAAAATCACGATAACGAGCTGATTTTTGCTGACCTTGTTAACGTCCAAGGGCATAAAGCGCTGGATTTCTTCATCAAGTTAAAAGGGGTTTATTTTAAAGGAAGAGCAATCATGGCAGAGAATAATCTCTATCTTTTAGCCATGGAGTGTGAGCAAAATAACTACCTTGAGATGCACTATAACCACTTTATTGAATCATTTGAGCTCGTGAAATAATGTTATATGGGGGCGGACCTTAAGCTTCCAGCCTGAGAAATCGGGAATCTCCTTCCTTTAGATAGAGGGGAGGGTGTCAAACCGTTCTTTTAAAGAGAGAAAAGTTGCAAAGATAGCTCAGGCAACATAGCTCTAAAGTGAATGGATCAAGTTTTCGATTTGATTCCACTCGGTGATGGGAGCTTGACATTTCCATTGTTTGCAAGGGTAGAGGTAAGAGCGTTGTTTTTCCATCGATAGAGGGATATAGTCGTGAGAATTTTTCCTCTAAACGATCGATAAATGATAGGAAGCTTTATGGATAAGCTTCGATAAAACTTTTGGCAACCTTTAAGATATCTTCTGCTTGAACCCTAAAATCCCTGTCATGGGTAATCTGGTAAAGATGCAACAGGTTCTCAGCGTGAAGCGCATTTCCAGAAGGTTGCGCAACTATCATACAACTCGCAACGACGCATTAAGATCGAGTGATTAAGTCCTGCCAAATAGAAGTCTTCTCCATCCGGTTTTATACTCAATTTCAAGATAAGCAGTCATTTCTAAAACTAAAACCCAGTTCAAATATTCTTTCTCTTGCCCCACTTCGTAAAGGGTAATCAAAGCAACGAATAAGATAGGCATAGTCATCTAAAGAAAAGACCTCTTCGTAGTCCCAAGCAACCCTCTCTCTGAAGCGCCTTAAAAGCTTTCCTTCTTTCCAAAGATTTCCACGGATAAATTTCGCAGCATTCTCTCTTGCTTCAGGATAGGCTGTATTATTATTAAAAGTCATCCCCGCTTGCACAAATGTCTCAATCATGAGTGCATTCCACTAAACTAGAATCTTATCACCTTTAAAAGGACGTTTTCTTTTCTATCGCTCTTCAAAAAGAAGAGTCAGAACATTCTTTAATAAATATTCCTTCTGTCTCAACGGAGCTTAAATTTCGATACTCACAAAATTCTTCGATTGGAAGTTGTGCGGTGTAATATATTTTTTCCTTGAAAGTTCCCCTCATCAGTGTAGGTTTTGGAGTAATTTAGAAAAAACTGGGTCTGGATAACCTAGGGGAAATTTTGGAGCACCTTTCATTCCGACATAAACAGGATCTGCTGTTTCAAAGAGAAGTTCGAGTGTTTCATCGATCAACCCATTTGTAGAGACTTCATCTCCACGGATTGTAACAGATTTTTCGAAAAGATCTACAAGTTTATTCGCTTGGTCAAAAAGGAGCTCACTTTCCCAGAGTTGTTGGATATGATTGATCAAATTGCATTAAGCCCCATCACACATTCCTTGGCGGGGTTCAGGAGGTAAGTAAATAGGTCATTGCATAAAAAGGCTTTAAATCAGGTGTTAAAATCACATTTAGCGGCCACTCAGTCCCTGAAGATATTAAAATCTGAGCAAACTTCCATACAAAGACTATCTATCTCAGGAGGTTTCCTCTCGATCTACTTTGATACAGATAAAAACGTCATTCAACTTTTGTGCAATCGTAGGATTATCAAAAGATTCCCGGACCATGACATGGACACCAGTGGCAGGTTGCATACCTTAATTGATAGGAAAATGGGCTTCTCTTGATTTTTTGCATTTTCAACAACCTCTTCACCCCAAGGGTAGCAATCCACAGGATTATGTGCATGCTGCAGCTGCAATAGATACGGAGATTTTTCATTGATTAGTCGATTTTCGGGCATAAGCAACTTTGCGTTAAATCACACCTAGATATTTTGCAAAATAGTAAGCAACAATAATCACACCAACTGATACTGCTGCCCAAATAAGATTAGGAATCCATTTGACTCCTCCACCCATACTCCCTCTTTTCTCAAGGGTTCCAATCCCATAAGCAAAGTCATGGTTTCTCTTTCCCAACTTCATCGATTCAGGGTGCTGAGAAATCAACTTTTCACCATCCATTCCTAGAAAGTTTGCATACTGTCTCATGAAGCCTAGCATGTAGACTGGTGATAAAAACGCATCATCCTTTCCTTCTTCGATCGATTCTAAATGAGATATTCTGATAGAGGTTGCATTTTCGACTTCTTTTAAGGAGAGATTGAGCTCTTTACGTTTAGTTTTAAAGAGCTCACCCAATTTTTTTACATCTTCACTCATGCACGCACTTAACTTATGTTTCTAAAAGCTCAAAGCTAACCGATTAGTGATTTTAATTAAAGCATTTGCTAATGTTGTAGTATGAGTAAGCTGTCTAATTTTATCATTAAAATTGATACGTCTCTTGCTTCTAAACTAAAAAAAGATTTGGAAGATCAAGGGTTTAACCTCTCTCAACCGGTCTATACCATTTTCCAAGCTAAAAAAAAGGGTGTTTCCTGCACTTTCTATGAATCAGGAAAATTGATGGTCCAAGGAAAGGAAAAAGATGACTTTATCAGCTATTATCTTGAACCAGAAATTCTAGGAAACCTTTCTTATACTTATCCAGAAACTGCAATCGATATGACTCCCCATATTGGTGTCGATGAAGCTGGAAAAGGAGATGTCTTCGGCCCTCTTTGCATAGCAGCTCTTTATGCAGATGAAAAGATGATTTCAGAGCTTATTAAAATGGGAATACGAGATAGTAAACGTCTTACCGATAGTACAATCATTACATTTGCCACTAAAATTAAAAAAGAATACCCTCATTCGATCATTCAAATCTTTCCCAAAAGATACAATGAACTCTACGACCAGTTTAAAAATCTAAACCACCTCTTAGCGTGGGGCCATGCAACAGCCATTGAAGAACTTCTTAAAAAGACCGACTGTAGAACAGTGATTATTGATCAGTTTGCCAACGAACACGTCGTTGAAAATGCCCTCAAACGTAAAAAATCTCTTGAAGTAGAGCTCTCCCAGCGTCATCGTGGGGAAGAAGATATTGTTGTCGCAGGAGCCTCTATCTTGGCTCGCGCCACCTTTGTCCAGGGGATTGAAAAACTTGGTTCTCAGTTCAACCTAACCCTTCCCAAGGGAGCTTCCTCCCTAGTCATCAAGGCAGGACAGCAATTTGTCCGATCTCATGGAGAATCACCTCTAAATGAAGTAGCAAAGCTTCATTTCAAGACAATTAAAGATTTTATTTAACACTCTAAATTCTCAGTTTAGAGGAAAAAAATCCTTTTAAAAATTCTCAACTAACACCAAATTCATTTTCGTTGTTAAATCTCTTCGGGTGATATTCCCCGCAGCTTCCTGC
>JAUHQH010000063.1 GCA_030408485.1 Candidatus Neptunichlamydia sp.
CCATAAAAGCAATACGCAGCCGCCATTCAAGTTGGAAGATAAGGCGTACTAAAAAAATTGTTTCTAAAAGTGAGAAGATGTTCTATAACTCGATCAAAATATGGCGTCCCTTAATAACGCCTCAAATCTTTGCCCAGTATCAGAATACATTTCTATCTATCTTTAAGTGATCACTCTCAGATATTTATAAGATTTACAGGGACCCTATATCAATAACAATCAGAGCTTTTCCTTCAATAATATTAAATTCTACACGTTCCATTTTAGATTGGTTTCGAATGGCAAGCTGACCATCAGGGGTAATGAGTTGATCTTTAAGCTCCCAGAGAAGTCCCTTTGTAGTGAGTGTGCAATTGCAATGAGGGAAGATAGATACTATTGCGCCAATCTTCATCTTAATAGGGTATTTTCCTATAGAAAGAGGAATTCCTATCTTGAGTCCTTTTTCATACTCATCAAGAAAGAAAAACGAATGGTTCTCTGTGTGTTTGAGCAAAGCTTGAATATTCCCTAGGAAATGATCGACTTCTCCTCCACTTAATCCCATAACTAAGCAAGGTAAGAGATTTTTTTCTTTAGCAAAGATCATTGCTTTTTCAAAGTCAGTTGTATATTGATCAGAAATATGAATCACTTTACCGTTTTCTTTATGAGTTGGAGAAAATGAGTCCATATCTCCCACAATATAATCAGCTGAGCACCACTGAGCCGCCCCGTCAGTTGCGACAATAGGGATGTTGTCCCGTATTTTTTTCAACAGTTGATAGCTGGGTTTTTTGCCATTTAATATGAGAGCACTTCGATAAGAGGAAAAAAGCTTTTCAATCATAGGAGTAATCTTTGCTGGGGGAGTATCGGATGTTAAGGGTCATTAGGATTCTTGTTAAGGAACTCATAATTAGATTTGTCACTAAAATGGTTATTGTTTGTCCTAGGAAACCATAAATGACTCAGCTAATTGAGCAGATCAGGTTTGCAGGTTAGTAGATTCCTTACTTCTCAGTCATTAGGCATTCCGAGTAAGATTGTCCCTGAACTGTAACATCAATTAATTTATTATGAAAACTATTATTTTTTACCCTAAATTTCGCCGTAAAGTCTCTTCCTTAGAGGCGATTTCTTCATACTGGAGTCTGTTGGTTTTCAATATATTTTCTCATAATATCTTATAGCGGCTCCACCACAGCTTCGATAGAAGTAGCTTGTAGACCAAAGAGCATTCCCTCAAAAATTTTCCGAAAGATCATCAAAATATTTTCTTAAATACCGACTGGAAACTCCTTTTAGATGGAACTATCAAAAATGCCACAGCTACAAGATGTACAGGCATATGGCACATCAGGAGCAAGAAGTGAATCAGCAAGCTCATAAAGCAGATGGCACTATAGGAGTCGATCTTGGGATTAAAAAGTTTGCTGCATTTTGCAAAAAGTTAATAGGCGACGCCTCCTACCGCCATGGAAATAGATAATAGTCAATTTACGTGCCCAAATGCAAAGTGTATTTTTTCAGAAAACCTTTAGAAGGAAATATCATTTATCGATCGATGACAGGAAAGTGGATCAAAAGGGTATTGTAAGGCAGAATTTGGGCAAGACGATGGACTCGTTCTCGAGTGATTCGGCAATAACAATGGCTCTATTTCTTGCGTACTTCAAGAAGAGTTGCTGTTGTTCCTTTTTGTTTAAGAAGAGAAAGGATTTCTTTTGCGACCTCAATAGGTGAAAGAAGAGAAGAGGGTTTTTCATCTGGAAAGTTCGTTTGTCGCATTGGAGTGGCGGTTCTCTGAGGCACAATGGTATTGATGTGGAGATCGGGACGTTCTTCTGCTAAGCCTTGTGTGAAGTTTACAATGGCTGCTTTTGCACTCGAATAAAGGGTATAAGATTTCCGTCCTCTTGAAAAAGAAGAAGAAGAGAGGTTGATAATATGGCCACCAGGTTTGATATGAGCAGCGCGGCAACTATAGAGGAGCGTATGGAGATTCGTTTGAATCAGGTGATCGATTTCGTCAGAGGACAGGGCATGAAAAGGCTTTAGAGAAAGGTATCCCACACAGTTGATGAGACCATCGATAGGACCTAATTTTTCGAAGAGAGCTTCTGTAGCATCATAATCTGTCAGATCAATAGGATAAGATGAGGAAGACTTCGAAAGGATCAAAGGGTGCACCCCTTCTTTCTTAAGAAGTTTTACAAGTGCAGATCCAATCCCTCCAGTTCCCCCTGTAATTGCAAAGGTTTTCCCTTTTAAAGAAAGGGTTTTTTTATGAGACGGTTTATTTTTTCGGTGCATCAGTTGTTCCGTAAGGAAAAGGTCAAGCTGATTGGTGATTTTGATGTTATCTTCAGAGCCAGGAACGATATGTACAGGTTTTTTAAGATTGAGAATCAGACGGCAATCATCCGAGATATTTTGATTGGTTGCTTTTTCGTGTCCTTCTAGAATAAGGGGATAAGAAAAGCTTTGAGGGGTTTGACCTCGTAAATATTTTGCCCGATTGGGGATAGAAGTGATGGTATCGAAAGTTTCTGCATGGACAATGGTGTCGGTTAAAGGAATGCAGGTATCGACAGCATCATATTTTTTAAGAGCATTAAGGTTCTCTTGGATAATGCGCTGAGAGACAAAGGGACGTGCAGCATCGTGGATGACGACATGAGTGGTTTCGGTTCTGCAGGCAAGAAGGCCGCGATACGAGGAATCTTGACGTGTTCTCCCTCCTCCTATGATCCGAATCCGAGGATCTGAAACCTCTTCTTTTACCTGATCGATATATTCCTGATGGCAAACAAGGAGAATTTCCTCAAATTCTTGAAAAGAAAGAAAGGTTTCTAATGTATGGAGATAGACTTTTTTTCCTGAGAGGTTGAGAAACTGTTTAGGTGTTGAGCTTCCAAAACGCTCTCCATTTCCACTCATTAAAAGAATCGCTTTAATAATCATTATAGGTTCATGGTTATCGCTTTTAAGGTCGATTGTAAAAACTCAGCCCGTTTTTGGGCGAGCTTTTCTTGAGGAATTTCTTCTTTAGAGGATAAAGAGAGGTGCCCCCGGCGAACTTCAAAGAATATCTTATTCATATCTTGGTCAATGAGTCCTTCAATCCATCCTAGATCAACCCCAAGCTTGATCAAGCTAATGACACTCAGCGCTTCTTTCGTATCGATTTGGTAAGAGTGTTTGAGAAGACCAATGGCGCGGCTAATTTTATCAACAATGAGTGCGTCAGGGGTTTCTTTCAATTGGGTGCGGAGCTCTTTTTCATGGGCTACTAATTTTGTTGCTGTTTTATGGACAGCTTCTAAAATGTGGTCTTCCGTCAGTCCTAAAGTAAAACGATTTTCAATGATCACGATATCTCCGATGAAGTCATAGGTCCCGGAGAGACCATTTGCTTGAACTTCCTGATCGAAATCTTTAAGTAAAACCTCATCGATTTGATCAATTTCAATTAAACAAGGGAGATGGAGAAAAGCTTGAACAGTGAAAGCAGTTCCTGAGTTAGCGAGCTGTGAAGTGAGATACCCAAATTTATTTGAGTAAGCAAAAGTATGGTTTCTTGCTAAATAACCTTCTATATCGGCGAGTTTTTTCCAGACCTCTTTCCATCCTGAATGTGCTTCTATTAAGTGGAGAACAAGGTGATCTTCTACATTAATCATTGCTAAAAAGGTTCCACTTCTATCAATCACAAGACCCGATTTACATTCAGGATTTTGCGTTTCACAAGTTGCCAAAAAATGCTCAAGGAGAAATTCTTTTTCTGCCGTTTTAATCGCATCGAATTCGAAAAATTGAGGGTTTTCAAGACATTCATAGCTTAAGAGACTTTGTTTGAGTGCTCCAAGAACTCTTTGAGAATTCCCACAATCCATCTTTTGTGGAAAAGGGTCAGATGCTAAGTTTCTCTGAAGAAAAAAACCTGAAGCAATCCAGGCTGGGGTATCACTTTTTTCCCAGAAGCTATTTTCTTTGAGCTGTAAAAAGGGGTTAGGTTGAGTCATCAGATGCCTTGGTAAGAGAATTGATTTGATCCCGAAGCCATGCAGCTTCTTCGTAGTTTTCCCCTTTTAAGGCTTCACTGAGCGCTTCATTAAGGTCACGGATACGTGTAGTATCTTCATAGTTTTCATCGATGAAAGGCGCTTTCCCAATATGCAGAGTAGGAGTCGGACTTGCAAGATTTGGTTTAAATTTTGGTGAGATAAGTTGCGTTTCCATCAACTGATCCACAAGGACATCTTGAAAGATAAAATAACACTCCTTACATCCAAGAGGTTCTCCCATCAAAATTGACTCTAACGAAGTATGGCAATGGCTACAGCAAAGACCTTCTTCTTTTTTAGGCGTTCCTCTTGTGGTGGATGTTTTCCCTTCGAGTTTTTGCTTGAGGATAGGGCAGTCTCGACACATTTCAGTTGTCGTTGCAGTATCACCGACCATCTCGGTGTAGATGACATCGGCACATTTTTTACATTGGCTACATTCTAATGGTCTTTCTGGCATATTGTGTATCTATATTAAAATTCTCTTTTATTATCAAAAAGGTTGTGCTATGGATAAAAACATATCAAGGAGCACAAGGTAATGAAGAAACTATTATTATTAATGGGAATCACAACAATTTCCTATGCAGCAAATGATTCGACCAACTACCAATCTGCTGCTCAAACATCAGTTCACTCAGATTATTATCACCTGTCTGAGCAGGAAAAACAATTTGCTGCCCAGCTCAGTGATATGCATCGGACAATGTTTTGCCGCCACTTTTCAGTGTCTCAACGGTTGAGAGCTATGATGCTTACCTCTCCAGAAATTAAAAACCTCAAAGGGAAAAACAAAACCATTACACCTGATGAAGCCGTCGAAGCTGTCATGAAAGATGCTCGCCAGAACGACTCGCAATCTGATAAAAGTGGAATGGGAGAGCAAGAAGGTCAAAATAGCAATTACAGCTATCCCAATAATAGCATGAAATCTCAATCGACCCCTTATTCTAATCAGTAATACCATTTATCAAAAATAATATAAGAGCCCAAAGACCACATTTTCTTTCGGCAAAAAGATGGCTTTCTTGTGATTAAATTTTTCTATTTTTAAAGAGTCTTATAAGAATTAAGGAAAAAAGTGACATCGATAAAAGTTCCGGTCTCTCCATTCATTCGACAGTCACTGATTTGGCTAAATTTCTGGGTTGGTCGATATCGGTGCCATGGAGTTTAGCAACGTAATAGGCGAAAAGTTGTCCTGCAACAGAATATAAAATCGAAGCAAGCATATCAGGAGCTTTGGGAATCCAAAGGACATCTTTAGTGATGGCAAGAACCTCTTCTTTTCCTTTCGGGGCAAAAGCTAAAATTTCCCCACCTCGAGCTTTGATTTCCATCAAATTGCTCATCATTTTATCAAAAGTCTGGGCATTACCACAAAGACCAATGACAGCAAGATCTGGATTGACAAGAGCTATTGGTCCATGCTTCGTTTCTCCAGCAGGATATCCACTGGCATTAAGATAGCTTATTTCCTTTAGCTTAAGAGCTGCTTCTAAGCTAGTGGGGTACATATAGCGCCGACCCATAAAGAAGAAGTGTTCAAAACGGGCATACTTTTCAGCAAAGGCTTCAATTTGGGATCCTTGAGCTAAAACCTGAGTAATCTTAGTAGGCAAGTGTTTTAGCTCTTTCAAGAACTGTTGCCCTTCCTCTTTGCTGAGGTGGCGGAGTCGTGCCATATATAGGGTAAAAAGAGCAAGGACTGTAAGTTGGCTGGTAAATGCTTTTGTCGAACAAACACTGATCTCTGGTCCTGCTCTTAAGAAAAGAGAAGAATCTGCCTCTCGAACGAGAGTGGAGTGATCGACATTACAAATAGCAATGACTTTTGCCCCTTTGGCTTTAGCTTCACGAACGGCAGCAATCGTGTCAGCCGTTTCCCCTGATTGACTAATGGCAAGAACCAAGGCGTCCTTAGAGATAATGGGGTTTGTATAACGAAACTCTGAGGCAATTTCGACTTCAGTCGGAATTCTGGCAAGATGTTCGAGCGTTGAAGCGGCAATCGATCCCGCATGCCATGAGGTCCCACAAGCTAAAATTAAAATCCGATTAATCGATTGAAGGTATTGAGGAGAAAGAGTGAGTTCTTCAAATTCAGCGGTGCCGAACTCTTCTTTGAAGCGACCAAGCATTGCTTGTTGAATCGTTTGGGGTTGCTCAAAGATCTCCTTAAGCATGTAATGGTCAAACCCGTTTTTAGAGATTGCACGGTCTTGAAATTCAATGGTCTTAAGTTTTTTTTCAATCTTTTTCCCACGAGAATTATAAATCGTAAACGAATCATTTTTTAAAACGATGATTTCATCATCTTTGAGATAGAGGGTATCAAGAATTTTCCCATTAAAAGAATTTGCATCCGAGGAGAGATAAGCTTCTCCATTTTTTCGATCGATTCCGACAACAAGGGGACTTTCCCTTGAAGCTCCAATAATTTGGTTAGGATGATCTTTATGAATCAGTGCGATTGCAAAGGATCCATGAAGTTCACGGAGAGCTTTTTGAACCGTCGTTTTAAGGTTTTTATTCTGTCTCTTATACACATCT
>JAUHQH010000064.1 GCA_030408485.1 Candidatus Neptunichlamydia sp.
CAGATGTGTATAAGAGACAGATACAAACAATCGCGCTTGAAGGAATCGTGATAACCCATGAGAGAACGATATCACGAAGGGTGCGTAGGTTAAGAGCAGAAAGACCTCTTGCAAGTCCCACACCAAGGACGGCTCCAACGATACAATGAGTCGTAGAAACAGGAAGACCAAATCTTGAAGCAACTAAGATTGTAATTGCTGCACCAAACTCGGCGCTAAATCCTCGCGTTGGGGTGAGATCGGTAATCTTTCTTCCAATCGTTTCCATAACGCGCCAGCCCCAAGTAGCAAGCCCCACAACAATTCCAACTCCTCCTATTGCCAAAAGCCAAGCAGGAACGCGAGAGTTTAAAGCAAGTCCACCTTCTTTAATAATTTCAAGAGCAGCTGCAACAGGGCCGATTGCATTCGCTACATCATTTGCCCCATGAGCAAACGCAACATAGGCTGCACTCATGATTTGGAGAGAAGCAAACATTTTTTCTACAATCTTATAGTCAGAGCTAGAGGTATAGAGGTTAGAGTGTTCACGCACTTCTTCAGCATACTCTTCGACATCTTTAAGAAGGCGTCCCATTTGTTCTCTTCGCTCTCCTTTGCTTGCAAGCTGAACTCTCTTCAAGTGGCGAACCACTTTATTCAAGCTAAAGACTTGTTGGGAAGTATTTGCAGAGACCATTTGTGGTTGGGGAAGATAAACTTTTTTTAGAACGAAAAAAGCAATGAGCGCACCAATAAGACCAATAACGCACCCGATCAATAGGGTTTCACCTACAAAAAATTTTACTTGGAAAGATCCCAAGCCGTTAAAAAGAATGCTCAAAGTGAAGACAAAGAGAACAATAAAAACCATGACAGGAATAAATCGTCGTGTTGCATTGATAGGATTCATTGCAAAGAGAATTTTCCGCTGGAGTGTACTAAAGATTAAAAACGCAAAAAGACCGCTCAAAGCAGGGGAGATAACCCAACTCATTGCAATACGTCCCACTTCACTCCATTGAACCGCATGAATGCCTCCTGACATAGCACCAAACCCTAGTAAAGCTCCGACAATCGCATGGGTTGTTGAAACAGGCCAACCAAAATAAGAAGCGACTTGAAGCCAGAGTGCTGTTGCGGTTAATGCTGATAGCATTCCGTACAAGAGAATTTTTGGATTATGAGCAAAAACATCGGGGTTGACAATTCCCGACTGCATCGTCTTGGAAACGTTTCCTCCTAATAAGAAAGCACCACAAAACTCTAAAATCCCTGCGATAATAACCGCTTTAAAAAGGGTAAGAGCTCCCGATCCGACAGAAGTTCCCATCGCATTGGAAACATCATTAGCACCGATGCTCCAAGCCATATAAAACCCTGCAAGGAGGACTAAGACCGCTAAAATGAAATCTATAGACATATTATTTGAGTTCCAAAATCATCCGGATGCGATTAGCTAGTTTTTCTGAAATATGTGAAATGTGATTGATCTCTTCAACAAGGCGAACATAGAGGTAAAAGACAGGAGTTTTAACATTTTCAGCTGTTTTGAAGAACTCTTTCATCAGCTCATGTTTCATTTTATCAGCTTGATATTCAATCTTTGAAGTTTTATCAACAATAGTTTTGACTTTTTCAGCTTCAATTCCTCCAAAAGAAGAACCTAAAAGCTCATGAAGCTCTTTAATAATGGAACGAGTATCCCAAAAGGCTTCCATATTTTTTTTAAAGAGTTGATCGAGATGATCACAAAGATTCCCAAGTTCATTTACAGGATATAAGGTAAGCAAATGACCAATGTCTTCGGCCTTATCAGAAATACTATCTTGAATCGATAGAATATCAAAAAACTGACTCCGATCAATAGGGAGGAATAAACTTTTTGGCAAATGATTACGAATATCATTCTTTGTCAAATCAGCTTCATGCTCAAGCTTTGAAAGCTCTTTAACCAAACGTTCGAGCTCATCGAGGGATTTATTTTTAAGATTATCGAAGATTTCAGTGAGCTTTTTCATGCAACCGCTCACCTTCTTCATGTGAGATTGAAGAGGATGGAATGGAGACTTTCCAAAAATTCGAGCAATGGTTGTTAACATATGAGTTAGCTAAATTACTTTCATTCAATTGTAGCAATAGTTCGCTTTAAGTTCACGAAAAATAGAGTGATAACTTCCGATGCACTCCTTCCAAGAAAACTTTCTAATGAGGTGGTTTTTTGCCGCTTGAGTGTAATCGGCACCTTCAAGAATAGCAGCAGCATATTTTTCAGGATCTTTCTCATCGATAAGAGTTGCAAAGGTTCCTCCTGAAAGGACTTCTTCAAAAGGAGGAATTTTGGAAGCGATAATGGGAACTTCAAGTGCCATGGCCTCTAAAAGGATCAATCCAAAAGCTTCCCACTTGGAAGGAACAATAACACACTCGACTTCTGATAAAAGTTTGAGACCTTCTTCTCTAGAGACTTTTCCAGTAATGGTCGTGTAGGGGTCATTTTTTAAAACCTCTTTATATTCTCCTCCTCCAATCACGCGAAGGCGATAGCCTTTAGGTCCCAAAATTTTCATGATCTCAAGCATGAAGATAGGGTTTTTTTGGGGGCATAAGCGTCCCATAAATCCGAGCAACTTTGGGGTTTTTTCTTTTTTAGAGGGAATTGTTTTCAGATCGATTCCATGAGGAATAATGCAGTGATTTGTTCCTTTGAGCAATTTATTTTTTAAAGCAAGTTCTTCTTCAATGTGAGAGACGAAATTCACAAGGGTTGCTCCTTTCATCGCCTTTCGCTCAGCAAACCGGCTAAACTTTAGTCCTTGATAGAGTCCATGAAGTCCGTGAACAGTATAGAGAACAGGGCAAGACTTGCGGCAAAAGCTTAAGAAAAAAGCCGCTCTTCCTCCATGGACATGAATCAAATCTGGTTTACTCTCATGAATCACTTTCTCCATCTTTGCTGCGATTCGTAAATCAAGACGTGATGTAAAAAAATTCATTCCAAATTTTGGAATATCCCCTGCTTTTTCGAGCGCATAAGAATTTTCTTGGGTAAGTAAGAAAGGGGTATCTAGAGATTTTAGGACATCTAAAACAAAGGTAGTCCCACCTCCTGGATTGCCATCAGCAACGACTTGTAGTATCTTCATAACGACCATTTTATCGCATGGAGTTTTATTTTACTTGTATTTTGGTACCAAGAAGATTTGAGAATAGAAGAAAATTTAGGGTTGAGTAAAGCTTGCACTGAAAACCCACACGTTGTCCCAATCTTTATTTTATGTGGTGCTGTGAAATTAGGAGAGGCAAGGCGGTGGTGGCTCCATTAATAGTTTAGAAGAACTCCAAAAAGATTATGCAGAAAAGGGAGTAAAGCTCATTCTTCGTCGTAGAGATCCAAGAAAGATCTCCAAAGAGTTATCAGACTTTTCTGAAGAAGAGCCACTAGTACTCAATCAGCAAAGTTTTTATAAATAATAAAAGTGTTTCAGTGTCACGCACACCTCTTCACTAAAAAATTTCCATAAGACTGTTGCATTTCTTATCGTTTCTACTTCTAACGCATCTTAATTATTTCTCGTTTCAGCACTTCTGTATGGAGGAAGTCGGCGCCTAAGGCATTCCCTTGATAAGGCTGAAATTAAAATTTCAGCCTTGTTTAAGCCAACTGAGATGTTTTGGTGTGTAATGGAATTTCTATTCTTCGAGCTTCCTCAAGAGGATAGATTTCATAGAGTGATCCAAGCTTATGAGCGGTGAGGTTATCCATGATAACCCTAATTTTTTCCCATTTGAAAAATGAGCACAATCAGAGAGTTATAGCTTTAGATGGGAAGTCGATTCGAGGACTTTCTTCTTGGAAATTTAATGAGCAAAAGCTCCATATTATGAATGGTTGGGATTGTAGTGAGGAAAAATTTGCAGGTTCGTTATCGATTGATTGGTAGGGAAGGGAACTCTCTGCTCCGCCTAAGTTCTGAGAAAACCATAATAACAGTAGATGCAATGATGAATCAAACAGAAA
>JAUHQH010000065.1 GCA_030408485.1 Candidatus Neptunichlamydia sp.
TTTAGGGAGTCTCTTTAAAGGTTGTTTTTTTGTCTAAGTCTTTTATTTTCTGTTGAAGACAATGGGACGGAGCATCTTTTAAAAAGCCGTATTCATTGGACTTCTTCCAAAGTTTAGAAAAATAGTCGGCTTCACGGATGCCAGATAAGCTTTTGTTTGTTTTCTAAACGCTCCAAATTCATGCTCAGAAGTTTGTTCCAAAGAAAACAAGGATGCCCAGAGTACTCATCCATTTTCTGCAACTGATCATCGCTTGGTTTTAATCTAAATTTGAACGCTCTCTTCTTATAAATTGAGTAGTAGGGGACAGAGTAAATTTGCGATGAAGGACGTTAAATGACATGAGATTCTCCATTTTCCCCAAGAGTATAGATGATTTTTTTGTTTAATTTAAGCTGTTCTTTTTTCGGGAGATGCGCCACATACGGAACCGCTCACAAATTGTTAAAGAGTTTTTTCCTTTTTTTGAGATTTTATCGAGACAAGCATCCATAAAATCATCATCTTGAATGATCGCTTTTCCTGTTTTGAAGTTATAGACCTTTGAAAGCTGGACTTCAATATCGACAACCTTTCGGAAACGATAGAACCACTTTCGTTTGAGGTAAATCAATTTTTTCTCTATAGAGTGAAGGCGACGAAAAGGGCTTAAACTATCCCAGACGAGAACGGAGTAAAGGTAGCCATAAAGCATCGCTCCGCTTGTGACAAAAAAGGAGAGGAAATTTCCGTTAGAAAAATCAAGAAAAAGCTTGACTCCAATCAGTCCAAAAACAAGCCATTTAGCTCGGACTGGAATCAGAAGAAAGAGCATGATCATCGCTTCAGGAAAAAGAAAAGTCCATCCAATCAGGAGAATATAAATCGATGTTGTCCCACCAGCAAAGGGAAGGGGAGAGTCAAAAAAGAGGAGAGAGAGGTAAGCGATAATTCCGACAAGGAGGGCACCCCCAAAATAAAGGCCTATAAAGTGTTTTTCACCTCTTGCTTGTACAATGGCCGATCCAATTGCCCACAAAAGATAAATATCGAAAAAGACGTGGAGAATAAGGGTCATCGAAATTCCACTCGATGAAATCGGTTGGAGGAAGAGGTAAGAAAGAAATTGCCAAATAAAAAATTTATGGACACCCCAAGTTGTTAAACTAAAAAGATATTGTGGGCTTGGAATATGAAAGACTTGTGTAAAAAGAGCGTTTGAAACGAGTGAAAAGAAGCTCACAACCAGCGTTACAAAGATCGTCCATTTAACAATCTTAGGTGTAGAAGTAGGGCCGAGTTTGAAGGCTTGAGATTGGTACATCATGCCATCACTATACCAGATCTCCGAATAAAATTTTTCTAAAAATTGCCTCAGACAGGAAAAAAATTCATTATATAGTTGTTTTTTTTCTTGCAAAAGGATTTAATCTTCAGCAAACCGATGTTGATTATCAAAGGATTATTCGATGAAGAAAGAAGGACACCCTCCTTATCAAGAAATTTTATTTGTAGATACGGCAACTGGAGCGAAATTTGTTTGTGGAAGCACTCTGCAGCCAGAAGAAAGGGAAACTTTTGAAGGGAAAGAATACGCCGTTTACAAAATACCTATCTCCTCAGCATCGCACCCATTCTTTACTGGAAGTCAGCAATTTATTGACTCTGAAGGACGTGTCGATAAGTTCAAGAAACGTTATGCTAAAAAAGCAGCCCAAATAAAAGAGCATAAAGAAAAGGAAGAGCAAAAGAAGCCTGCAAAAAAAGCTGCTGCTGCTAAAAAAACAGCTAAGAAAAAGAGCACTCCAAAGGAATAGTTCTTGAAAGCTAAAATTGAGAAGCTCCTCTCTCGCCTTGAAGAGGTCGAAACGGTTTTGGGTAATCCCGAGGTCCATTCTGATAAGAAGAAGTATAAGGAGTTGTCTCAAGAACATTCCTATCTTTCAGAAGTTCGAGAGGCTTATCAACAATTTCAAAAGAATGAAAAAGAGCTCGGAGATAGTAGAGCTCTTCTTAAAGAAGAGAGTGACCCTGAGTTTACCTCTGTTATTAAAGAAGACATTAAAAAACTAGAAGCTCAAGTCTCTACCCTTAACGGAAAGATTGAAACCCTTCTTGCTCCTCCAGACCCTAATGATCATGCGAATGTCATTATGGAAATACGCGCCGGAACAGGAGGAGATGAAGCGGCTATCTTTGTCGGTGATTGTGTGCGCATGTATCGTCTTTATTCCGACCATATGGACTGGAAAATGGAAACTCTTGCCCTCACCGGTTCTGAAGCGGGAGGATACAAAGAATATATCTTTTCTGTGACGGGTAAAAATGTGCACCGCTACATTCAGCATGAAGTGGGAACCCATCGCGTCCAGCGGGTCCCAGTCACTGAGACACAAGGAAGGGTGCATACCTCTGCAATTACTGTAGCTGTTTTAATGGAACCTGGCGAAGAAGAAGAAATCGAAATCGATGAAAAAGATCTGAAAATCGATACCTATCGTGCATCTGGTGCAGGGGGACAACATGTCAATACAACTGACTCAGCTGTTCGGATTACCCATATGCCAACAGGTGTTGTTGTCTACTGCCAAGAAGAGCGTTCACAACATAAAAACAAAGAAAAAGCGCTCCGCGTCCTTGTTGCAAAAATTGCTGATGAAAAAAGGCGAAAAGAAGCAGAAGAAAGAGCTTCCCTTCGCTCGTCTCAAGTCGGTTCTGGAAATCGTAATGAGCGCATCCGCACCTACAATTATTCTCAAAATCGGGTAACCGATCATCGGATCAATCTGACCCTCTATAAACTTGACCAAATCATGGAAGGAAACCTCCGAGAGATCTCCGAAACCCTTGTCAGTCACTTCCGCCAAGAAAAACTCAAGTCTGTTGACTAATCTCCCTTTCAAAAAATACCCTATGAAATACAAATAGAAAGAGAAAAACCTCACCAATATTGTTGAAAATGAGCGTTCTGTATTGGAAGTGTTATACCATTTATCAAAACTAAACAATGCCCCGCCTACAAGTCGAAGGGTTCATTAGGGGTCGATTTGAAATCGACTGTCCATCTTGTAAGGACTCACCTTCTTGCTCGTCAACGTATGACTGAATCATCTCATCTGTAATATTTCCTGAGCTTGCCGTGACACTCGCAGTGTACCATTTGCTCTGTAAATGGTACCGTTGAAAATTGGAAGAGATCATCGTCTAAATTATCTTTTCACCCCACTAATTCAATTCTGAAGTGCGATAAATAGTATTCTTTTTACTCAATGGAATTATTAACCTTAACTTCTGCTCAATAGATGATTTTTGGAAAACTTTTAAAATTGAATGAGACAAAAAATTGATAGGATTAGGTCAGTCTCTTATACACATTTGAC
>JAUHQH010000066.1 GCA_030408485.1 Candidatus Neptunichlamydia sp.
CAGATGTGTATAAGAGACAGTTCTGATACTCGGCAAAGATTTGAAGAGTTATTTAAGGGACGCCATATTTTGATCGAATTATAGACCATCTCTTTAGCACCCCTTTGTCATCCGACCTAAATGGCGGTCGCGTCTTGCTATTATCCTTATCAATAGCAATTGTCCCCACCTTCCTAATAAAACAACCTCTCGACTTGTTGAACTTCTTGGATATAGCTTTGTTTTGATTCCAATTGCCTCTTGAGGCTGTTAAAATCTTTCAGCTTTTAACAGCCTCAAGAGGATAATTTTTTCAATTCGATTTGATTTTGAAATCTTTGACAACGAGTTGGATGCTTGATTTGCTCAGGAAGACATTAACATGAGGAGTAAAAGCAATTTGTAAATCGAGGTTTTTTTTCGCGAGTTTGCTTCGGTGCTCACTCAGGCCAAAGCCAATCCCTTCTAGCATGCGATCTTTTTGCTCGAGATAGAGTTTCAAATGTGTTTTACCTATAATTTTTGGAGGCCATGTTTGAACAACATCTGTATAAAGAATGGGAGGGAAATTTTCCGTTCCGTAGGGTTCAAGAAGTTGCATGGAATCCAAAAAATCAAAGGTTAAATCTTCAAATTCTACCCTTGCATCAAGTTGGAGTTTAGGAATGATGTCTTCATTTCTCAGGACTTGGTTTGCTTGCTCGATAAAGCGTTTTTTAAATTGAAGAATACTTTCCTCTTTAATCATGAGACCTGCTGCATAATCATGTCCACCAAAGTTGATGAGAAGGTCTGATTGTTTATGAAGGCCAGAAAGTATAGGGAATTCAGGGATGGTTCGAATCGATCCTTTTCCAATGCCTCCTTCAACAGCAATAATCAAAGTTGGGCGATTATATTGTTTTGAAAGGCGAGCAGAAATAATCGGAATAATTCCTGGATGCCACTTATTGGAGTGGAGAACAATGGCTTTTTGTTGTAAAATTTGTGGGTGAGCTTTAATGTAGGCTTCAACATCTTCAGAATCATGTTTCTCAATTTGTTGTCTCTTTCTATTATTATCATCGAGCTCTTTAGCAAGGTGAGTAGCGCTTACAGAATCATGCATTAACATGAGTTCAACCCCTTTTTGAGGATCAGCGATTCTCCCTAGACTATTGAGTCGTGGAGCAATCTTTGAAGCGATATCGGTCGTATTGACTTCTTGAGGCTCCACTTCGCAGATATCCATTAACTTCAAAAGGCCTACCCGTTTTGTCATAGCAAATTGTCTGAGTCCATAACGAACAAGGACACGATTTTCACCTCGCAGCATTCCCATATCCGCGATGGTTCCTAATGCAACCAAATCTAAAAATCGTTTCAGGTCAATATCTGTTGAACCGATTTTTCCTGTGGAGACTAGTTCATTAGTCAGGGCATGAGCGAGTTTAAAGGCAACACCAACTCCTGTAAGATCTCGGTTGGGATAAGTGCTATTGATAAGCTTTGGATTCAAGGTTGCAATACAATGAGGAATTTTATCAGTAGGCTCGTGGTGATCAGAAATGATGACATCAATTTTCCTTTTAACGACCTCTTCGATTTCTTTTGCAGCAGTGATCCCACAGTCAACAGTAATTAAAAGAGAACACTCTTTTTCTAGGGCATATTCAAGAGCATCAGTAATGACTGAGGGAGTTGTTGAGGTTCGATGAGGAATGTAGTAATAGGCATTCCCTCCGATTAAACGAATAAATTCAACAAGAAGGGTTGTTCCTGTGATTCCATCAACATCATTATCTCCATAAATAAGAGTCGTTTCGTTTTTTTGGAAAGCTTGAATAATCCGGTCGACAGCATATTTCATTTCTGACATCAAGTCAGGAGAGTGAAGGTTAGGAAGTTTCGCATAGAGGAAATTATAAATTTCTTCAAAAGAAGAAAATCCTCGCGAGACGAGGATTTGAGCGGTAACAGGGTGAATATTGAACTCATCGACAATTGATTTTTGCCAATCTTCCTTTCGATTTGGATAAACCCATAGTAGGTTCTCCGTTTCTTCTGCAACCTCTTTCAAGTGAAAATTCTCTTCATTTGATTAAGTAAACTTTATCACGATTAACGAAGCAATGCTATGTTAATTTTCGTGCAGCGCTACTTTTTCAGCTTTTGCTTTTTCCTTTCTATGGAAGAATAGAAGAAGGGGAGCTGCCACATAAAGTGAAGAGAAAGTACCAAAGACCACACCAATAACCATGACTAATGAGAGCCCGAAAATCGTGCTCCCTCCTAAAAAGAGGAGAGCAAGAAGAACAACTAATGTTGTTCCAGAGGTCATGACTGTTCGGCTAAGGGTTACATTAAGAGCGTGGTTGACCACATCTTTAAAAGAATGTTTTCTCATATGTTTTAGGTCATCACGGATCCGATCAAAGATGATGATCGTATCATTCAAAGAGTATCCAATGATGGTCATGATTGCGGCAATTGTATTGAGATCGATCTGAATGGGTGTTCCAATCGCATGGAGAATACTCATAAAGGCAACGGTAATTCCAACATCAATAGCAAGACCAAGCGTTGCGCTGATTGCATACTTGAGCTCGAAGCGGAACGTAATGTAAATGAGGATGCATAGTAGTGCAACGGCAAGACCAATCACAGCATTATTACGCATCGCATTTGATATTTGGCCACTGATACTTGTCCAATGTGTATCTAATGTCTTTAAGGATTGGGGCGTTAATTCTAACCCATCACTCTCAAGAGCATTAACAACCCATGCAAGTCTAGGATTGTTTTGATATTGGAATGAGACATCTTTATTATCTGTCTCAAGTGGCATATTTTCAAAAGGACGTCCCATTTGATCGAGATTTCTTCCAAGAAGGATTTTTATATTGTTAGAAGATGATAGCGTGCGCACTTGAATATCTTGCGCAGTCGCACCTGCTCCGATTAAGGCTTTTTCAACTTTTTTCTGATAATCTTTATCAGCTTTTGCTTCAATTTCGAGAGTAACAGAATAGCCACCTGTGAAATCCATTCCAAGCATGGAGTTTCTTTCAGAAACTAAGAGGTATCCTCCAACAAGAATAATGGCAATTAAGCTATAAAGACTTACCTTTCCATACCTAAGGAAATTAAAGCGTGTCTTCTTGATAAGATTTGCCATTTTAAGAGCCTTATTCGTTGGGTTTTGAACCCAACCGGCAAAGAAATAGCGGGTGATGAAAAGGGCTGTAAACATTGAAGAGACAATTCCGATAATCAATGTAACAGCAAAGCCCTTAATAGGGCCTGAATCGAATTGAAGAAGGATAAGCGCTGCAATAATCGTTGTGATGTTTGAATCAATAATTGCTGAGAAAGCTTTTCGATATCCTGCATGGACAGCAGATGCAATCCTTCCTGATACCGCAAATTCTTCTCGAATTCTTTCAAAAACAAGGACATTAGCGTCAACTGCCATACCAACCGTTAAAATAATTCCAGCGATTCCAGCAAGAGTTACTGTTGCAGAGATGTTGACTAGTGTTGCCCAAATAATCAGTAAGTTTACAAGAAGAGCGATTGAGGCAATCACACCTGCAAAGCGGTAATATCCAATCATGATAAAAATCACTAAAACCAAAGCGATAATTGTCGCTAAGATCCCCATTGTTCGGTCTTTAAGGCCCAATTCTGGGCTAACATTTTTCTCAGATAGGATATGAGGAGCAAAACTTAAAGATCCTGCTTTTAGGTCAGCTTCAAGTCGGTTTGCTTCTCGTTGTGTGAAACTACCAGAAATGGAGACATTATCTTTTAAAGGAGAAGAAATGGTTGCTGTATTGACAATTGAACCGTTTAAAATAACAGCCATTCGCCAACCTTCTCCACGTGAAAATTTATCAAGAGATGTTCCTTGAACTTTCTCTTTAGAAAAGGGGGTCGTCCAATTATAGAGGTCATTTCTTGGGTTAATCTTTTGTCCATCAGAGAGTGTTTGAGATCCTTTTACATTAAAGGCTAAGAAGTTTCCTCTTGTCGGATCATAGGAAGCATGGATGTTCGTTAGATTAGCGCCTTCCAAAGCATAGTTTTTCATCACAACCAATAGTGGGTGGGTTTGCCCTTGCCAATCTGCGTAATTATCACCACGGAAGATGGCAAGTTTCGAAATAGAGTCATTAAAAGTGCTATTGGTTACCGTGTCATTGGGATTGGAAAGACGAAGGCCCTGATTATAGAGGGTTTTTGCTGCTTCGCTGACAGGTTGTGCCATTTCAGTATCTAAAGTGTCGCCGTAGAAATGCTTCCATGCGATTTGGTTAATACTATCTATATCTTTTCGGTTTGTGACAATAGCTTCATTCCAAATATCTTGTAGGAACCGATGAATGAAAGGTGCAAGTTCAGTGTTATACGTAGAGAACTTTTCGTTCACAATATGAAAATACATTGATGATGCTTTGACCAGGTCTGCTGCAGAAAGGTCTTGAGCACTTGGGAAATCTAACGTAATATTCGATCCCTCTTGTCTAACCGAAACTTCAGAAACTCCCATTTTATTGACCCGATTATAAAGCTCATCGATCCCTTGCTCAATATCAGCATCATTCGTAACGACTTTATTATTCGAGTCTCTGAGTTGAATCTGAACAGTCTTACCTCCAGAAAGATCGAGTCCCCAGTGAAGTATTTTCCTTTCATCACCGCGGAAGTACTTGCGAGCACTTAATGCTAAGTTGCTCCGTAGGGGGTTTTTTGTTGGTGCAGGAATATCATATTTTGCAGGAAATTCTTCTTTTACTTGAGCGGCTTGATATTCATCACGCCACTTTAATAAATCTTCGTGCATTTTTGTTTCGATTCGATTTAAAGCTAAAATGCGTTGTTCAACATTGGTGAATTCAAGTGTTGCAAATTTGCGCGTTCCATAAACGGTAAACTCTTCGCGAGTGGCACTAATGATGTTGTGATAGAAATCTTCAGCTTCGAAGATGAAATCTTTTGCAAAAATTCCATTTAAAGGATAGGTTGATCCAGGGTACCCAATGAATCCATTATTTTGGAGTAAAACGCGAAGTTCTGAAAAATCTTCAATAAAGGCTTTTGCTTGAGGCGAGTTAGGATTTTCTTCGAGCTTACCTAAAATTTCTTGTATTCCTTTAGCAATAATGTAGACAGAGTTGTTTCTAAATCCTGCTGGAGGCTCAGTTTCGAGCTCAGCAGGTGCATAAACAACAAGGCCAATTTTTTGATGATGAGGAGATAGTTTTACGTAGGTTTGATAATCATAAATTGGGAAAGAGCTTCTCTTCAGGTCGGGGTGAGAAGGATTCCACTGGGTTCTAATTAAATGGAAGAGCTCTTCTGCTTGCGTTTTAGCAACAGCTCCTAGATCCATTACAAGTAGGCTTTGACTATTTGTTAAACGGTTAAGCTCGATCGCAAAAGTATTTTGATAAGGAGTCAGTTTTTCACCTGTCTCTCTAGCGATTCTTGCAATTTCATTATAGATCAGTTGGTCGAGTTGATCATTTAAATAAGACTTAGATCGTTCAATCTCTTCCTTATAGCTGAGAATATCCTCATGGAGCTCTAAAGAAATTTGTTCGTTATTCCAGTCAATATTAATAGCTTTAACCAATGGGCTTCGGCCACCTACAAGGAGTGTTTCGATAGGTTCATTATTTTTGCTAGCAAGTCCAAGGTCTTGTTTCAATTTTGTATATGTCCAAGGATTAGCGCTGCTGTTAAAAGCGGCGCGTTGTCTTCTGGCAATTCCGATAGCTGTACCTAGGCTCTCTTCACGGGTTTTAAAATAGTCGAGTTGCTGTTGTTCATTTGCCTCTAAAAAGCCTCCTTTTTCCCTTTTAGCATTTTCAGTATCTTCAAGTGCGATTCTTTGGAGTTTAATTTGATCTTTATAACGCTCGAGGTTTCCAATAAGTTGTGCTATAGCCACAGGCTTATTTTCCATAGAGCCTTGTGTAACGGTCGAATAGTAGCGTTTAGCAATCGGAGAATGTTCACCAAAAATTTTGGCATAGGTCAAAATGTTTTGAGCTAAAATCTGAAGAAATTCACCAGCACGAGGGTTTCCTTGATGATGAATGACTGTTTCGAGATATTGAGCGTTTTCACTGATCCCTCCAACTGCAAGACCAAGTTGAACAAGTCGATCATCTACAATTTGATGATAAAGGGGAGTTATCTTCCCTTCGCTATCTCTTTTTTCAGTGAAGCTGAAATATTCATTGGTCTTTGATCCATCAAAGTGAATGGGAATTTTTCTTTGAATCGTAACGAGTGTTGACTCTTCTCCTTTTTCATTAGGAATCAGAGAGAGTTGTGCTGGGACAAATGGAATCAAAGAACCTGCACGAGGAAGATGGTTTTTCACTCGTTCTGCATCTTTTTCATTCTGATATCTTATGTGGATAATTTCAGGATTGTCAGCATTAAGTGTAATCGAGGACGGCTTTGTCCCAAGGAGTTTATTATAGGATTTTAACCAGCTCAACGATTCATCTTCTAAGGCATTAACGCGGTTTATTACTCCTTGAGCAACTGTTGTCGCTCGGTTTTCAGTGATCGGTCCATTCAGGGGTTTTGAATAGAATAGAACAGTTGGGAGGATATTATAAAGCGTGAGTATTACTACAACTGCAATGAGAACAAATTGCCATCTTTTCTGTTTTTCCATAGGGTGCCTAATCCTTTATTTAAAAAAAATATCATACTCGCCAGGGACGATTATGTCTAGTGAAATCATCGATTTGACCGGAGATGAAAGTCTCAAAATGAAATAATAATAAAATTGAAGAGTGGTCAAAGATAGATAGAAATGGCGTTCGCG
>JAUHQH010000067.1 GCA_030408485.1 Candidatus Neptunichlamydia sp.
CAGATGTGTATAAGAGACAGCCTCTTTATAGGGTTAATAATCGTTTATTTAATCTCAATGAGAGTAAACCCTAAATAGTTTTATGTAAACCATTTTTAGGTTTATATGAATATTTTTTTAAGTTGTCTTCTAAAGTAAGAACCGTCTATACTTGAGTGCAAATAATGAGATAAATATGACAACTCGATCAGATTGGACTTTAGAAGAATTACAAAGTCTGCATTCAAGGCCCCTCCTGGAATTAGCCATGGACGCGATGGGAATCCATAAGAAACACCATAAAATTGGAGAAATCCAAGTTTGCCATTTGATCTCAATCAAAACAGGGGGTTGCTCAGAAGATTGCAGTTACTGCGCCCAATCTTCTCGATACCAAACAAATGTCAAAGCTGAGCCCATGATGAAATATGATGAGGTGATCAGTGCAGCAAAAAAAGCAGTTGCAAGAGGCGCAACAAGGGTGTGTCTCGGAGCTGCATGGAGAGGTGTACGCGATAGTAGACAATTTGATGAGACTCTACGTATGGTCAAGGGAATAGCCGACTTAGGGATAGAAGTTTGTTGCACTCTGGGGCTTTTAAATAAGCCTCAGGCTGAAAAATTGAAGCAAGCTGGCCTTTATGCGTATAATCATAACTTAGATTCCTCAGAGCGTTTTTATCAAACAATTATCACCACACGTTCCTATCAAGATCGGTTAAGAACACTCGATGTTGTAGAAAAATCTGGAATAAGTGTCTGCAGTGGGGGAATCATTGGAATGGGAGAAACAAAGGAAGATCGATTGGAGCTTCTTATAACTCTTGCTCGTAGGAATCCTCATCCAGAGTCTGTTCCGATCAATCTGTTGAGTCCCATCTCAGGAACGCCGCTCGAGAACCAGCCAAAGCTCTCATCTTGGGAACTCCTCCGAATGGTCGCTATTGCAAGAATCCTTATGCCGAGGTCAATGATTCGCCTTTCTGCAGGACGGATTGAACTCTCCCATCAAGAACAAGCCCTTTGTTTTCTATCTGGAGCAAATTCCATCTTTTCTGGAGAAAAACTCCTGACAGTCGGCAATACATCAGCTGACTTAGATGAAGAAATGTTTAATCTTCTAGGACTCAAAAAACGCCCTGCTTATGCCTATGAAACAACTTCTATCTAAACGTAAAAAGGTTGGCAACTTCCGCTCTTTACAATTTAAGGAAAATCTCATTGATTTTTCTTCCAATGACTATTTAGGGCTCGCTAGGTCTCAGCATTTGAAACAAGCGGTTTTATATGAATGGGAGTCGATAGACTATTTGGGCTCCACAGGCTCTCGCCTTCTCACAGGGAATAGCATGTACATCGAAGGTCTTGAAGCGAGGATTGCTCGATTTCATGGGTTTGAAACAGGTTTGATTTTTAACTGTGGCTATATGGCAAATATTGGGTTAATCAGCACGATGGCAGAGGAGGAAGATACCATCTTATTTGACAGTCATATTCATGCCTCCATGTATGAAGGGATTCGCCTTTCTAGAGCAAAAGCCTTTCCTTTTAGACATAACGATCTAGACCATTTGGAAAATAGGCTTAAGAAAGCCACTCAAAAGGGAAATACTTACATATGTGTTGAATCGCTCTACTCGACAGATGGCTCAATCACCCCTTTAAATGGAATTTTTTCCCTCTCGCTAAAATATCCCTCTCACTTGATTGTCGATGAAGCTCATGCAGTAGGTATATTTGGAAATCAAGGCAGAGGACTTGTTTATGAAGCAGGTTTAAGTGGAAAAATCTTTGCTCAAATAATCACATTTGGTAAAGCTCTTGGAGTGTTTGGAGCAATTATTCTAGGAAATGAGCATGTAAAAGAGAGCTTGGTTAATTTTGCTAAATCTTTCATCTATACGACAGCTCTCCCCTTTCCCTCTTTAGCAGCCATTAAGTGCAGTTATGAACTCTTTCCAAAGCTAGAAACAGAAAGAATTTATCTGCGAAATCTCACTCAACTTGTAAACCGCTCTCAGACCCCTATTCAACCCATTCCTGTTGCTCACAACCAGGCAGCGCATAGGGTTGTTTCATCCCTAAAACAAAGAGGATTTGATATCCGAGCTTTTCTCAGCCCAACCGTGCAAAAGGGAAAAGAGATCATTCGATTAACGCTTCATGCATTCAATTCTAAAGAAGAACTGATGCATTTACTTGAACTTTTGAGGAAATATGGTTGATATCATCGTCGCGGGCATTGGTACTGGAGTTGGGAAAACGGTTGTCTCTGCAATAATCACTACATTACTTAAAGGAGATTATTGGAAACCTATTCAAAGCGGGGAAGTAGATGCTGATTCCCAAGTCATTGCAAAGCTCCTTCCTTTGGAATGCACTGTACATCCTCCAACTTATTCATTTAAAGCTCCTCTCTCCCCACATCATGCTGCACGCTTAGAAAATCAGACAATCGACCCTGATAGAATCATTCCTCCCGAAACTAATCACCCTCTTGTAATCGAAATGGCTGGAGGAATTTTTGTCCCCTTAAGAGAAAATTTACTGAGCCTTGATCTTTTCAAATCCTGGAATGCCCACTGGATCCTTGTCTCTAAGCACTACCTAGGGAGCATCAATCACACGCTCCTTACAATTGAGACCCTTATCACTCATCAAGTAGAAATTCTTGGGATTGTCTTTAACGGCAGGCCAAACCCAGATAGTGAAAATGCTATTCTTAAATTTTCTCATGTTCCCCTTTTAGAGAGGATTTTCCCAGAAAAAACAATAGACTCATCTAAAATTCAAAGGTATGCAAAACAATGGCAGCAATCTGGCATCCATTTACTCAAATGAAAACAGCAAAAGCCCCAATCGAAATTGTAAAGGGGAAAGGGGTCTATTTAACAACCCGTGATGGTATTGATTATCTAGATGGCATTTCTTCTTGGTGGGTTAATTTGCATGGTCACTCTCACCCCTATATTGCAGAAAAAATCGCAGATCAAGCCATTAACCTTGAACATGTTATATTCTCTGGTTTTACACATCCTCCTGCTTTAGAGTTCACTGCTCGCCTCCTCCCTATTTTACCAGGAAAAATGGGAAAAATATTTTATTCCGATAATGGGTCAACTGCTGTTGAGGTTGGCTTAAAAATTGCACTTCAGTATTGGTACAACCAAAGTAGTGGAAGAACAAAAATCATAGCCTTTAAAGGGGGATATCATGGAGATACATTTGGGACAATGTCAGTAGCGGGAAAAAATAGGTTCAACCGTCCCTTTTGGGATCATCTTTTTGATGTCATCACGATCACTCCACCAATCAAAGGCCTAGAAGAAAAAAGTATGAAGGAGCTAGAGACTGCTCTTTCCTTTAATAATGTTGCTTGTTTTCTATTTGAACCCTTGATTCAAGGAGTGTCTGGCATGGTAATCCATTCCTCCAAAGCTCTCAATCATCTTCTCAAAATATGCCGAGAACATGAAGTCATAACAATTGCTGATGAAGTGATGACAGGGTTTGGTAGGACAGAAACCCTTTTTGCATGTGATAATCTAGAGGAAAAACCTGATATTATTTGTCTATCCAAAGGAATTACAGGAGGGTTCCTACCTTTAGGCGCAACTGCTTGCAAAGAAAGGATTTATCAAGCATTTCATTCGAAAGATAAACATAGGGCCCTTTTACATGGCCACTCTTATACAGCAAACCCTTTAGCATGCGCAAGTGCCTGTGCCAGCCTTGATCTTCTTCAAGCTGCAGCTTGTGAAAAGCAAAGAAAAAGGATTGCAAGTGCACATATAAACTTCGTCAAAAGGTGGAAAGATCACCCCAAACTCAAACGATGCGAATCTATTGGGACGATTTTAGCTCTGGAATATAAAGATAAAAACTGCACCTATTTTTCAACTCTTTCTGATTCTCTTTATCAATTTTTCATTGAAAGAAAGATCCTTTTAAGACCTCTGGGAAATGTGCTCTATGTACTTCCTCCCTATTGCATCTCAAAAGATGAGTTGACTCTTATCTATAACGCAATTGCATTAACCTTCGAAGGAGATTTATGAAAAAAAAATTAACTGCTCTTCTCATTGAAATCATGCAAAGTGATATCCTTCACGCTAAATGGCTCAATACCCTTTCTTATTTAGAAAATTGTGGCGCCCGGAAAATCGCTGCCTGTGAACATCCTACCTTGGTAAAAGAGGAAATGCTTAAACACGCTTCCGAGGAATTTCGACATTCTCACTATTTAAAAAAACAGATAAAAAAAGTCTCATCCTTTCATTTTCCCAACTTCGGGTTATCCTCGCTTCTCGGAGGAATCAATACACTGCAATATTTAAATAAATTAGATGTATTAATATCTCGCTTCTTAACCAAACAATCCTTTCTTGATAAATCCGAATTAAAAAAAATCGCTTACCTTCTTGTGACTTATGCAATAGAGATTCGAGCCCAAAAATTTTATCCCATTTATGATCAAATACTTCGAGAGCAACAATCGAAGGTGTACGTAAAATCGATCATCCTCGAAGAAGAACAGCATCTATATGAAATGGAAGAAGGAATTAAAAAGCTTCCCTTAGGGGAAAAGTATGCCAAAAAAGCATGTTCTTTTGAAAACGCTTTGTTTAATAAATGGATTGAAGGTGTGGAAGCTGACCTTTCAAATCATCGGATACCTGATGCACAGGCGGTCCATTGAATATATATCAATTTTTATCGAATAGCGGGAAAATAATACCATTTTATCAAAAATAATATGTAGAATTGGATTTGATCTTTTCGGCCACCCATGCAGCCGTGAAATGCGACAAAAGGTAAAATAAAAACTGGTTAGGGATGACTAAACCCTCTACGGTGATTTTTATAGAGTAGTCACTTAAAGATAGATATAAATGTATTCTGATACTCGGCAAAGATTTGAGGATTTTTTAAAGGACGCCATATTTTGATCGAGTTATAGACCATCTTCTCACTTTTAGAAACCACTTTAATGCCCTTATCATCCGATCTAAATGGCGTATCGCGTATTCCTATTATCCTACTCAATAGCAATTGTCCCCACTTTCCCAATAATACGTTTCTTCTTTGGTAGTACTCTGGCAAAAAATTTCCAATTGCCAGCATAAAATATGGAGCCCTTCAGATCCTTGATTTAAGGTTGCAACACTGCGATCGCCGACAACCCAGGCAATAGTTCCTCCTTATGCAACGATCCACTCCTTTGATGATCCATTTTCTGTTTTTTTGACCTAATGAAGTGCTACATCTCATCAAATTCTACCTCTTTAATTAATATCTGCAGTAATTAAGATGGCTCTGGAAGATTAGCGCCTTCTTTAGAAATCGATTTACATGATCATAATAAAATTTCTATCTATAAATGCACATTTTATTATAAAAAAGGGGAAATCAGGAGCAAGGGTCATACAGAAAGGCACACATTTTGTACTGGCAAATGAAAGAACAAAAGATTAAGAAACCGGATCTATCTCAAAGTGGTTGTGCAACTATTGTTCAAAATACTCGGCAAAAATATTCAGAAAAAGGTTCTGATAAGGTGCTAAAAGAAAAGCATCGATCTGAGAGACCAGAAAAGCTGAAAGGAAAAGCGCATTTAATTGCTATTGCTTGTAGTTCTCTCCTCCAGAGGGACGATCCGTATGAGCATTGGGCTATTTATTAGCTGACAAATGCATATCTCTCGATTTAGTGGAAGTCATTTCTTATGAGACAGTCAGACAAGTATTAAAAAAATGAAACAAAGTCATGGCAAGTTAAAAGCTGGTCCATTCCTAGTGTTAGCTCTGAATTTGTGTACAGAATGGAGGATATTTTAGATTTGTATGAAGAAAGCTATAGCGAAGACTATTCCGTAGTATGTTTCGATGAAAAACCATTTCAAATGCTTGGTGATTCTCGGGAATCTATCCCGGCTTGTATTGGGAGAAAGAAGTGTCAGGATTATGACTCACCTTACGCAAAAGGAGAGGCTTGCTGTAAGTTCCTTAAGCCCTTGCAATGCCATTTGGGTTGCTATTAGTATTATAATAGTTCAAAGAAAAGGGGAATGGGCTATCGTCATTACTCGAACAGATCCTGGCAAAGAGGGTCGTTATAATAAAGAGTAAAAATGAATCTCAGTTCTATTCTAGGTGAGCCCATTTAAAGTCGATATTTCCCATTGCTGTTAACACAACATCTTTTAGCCTGTTATCTTGCATATAGAGCATTGTAAAATAGAAAATAGGGATCACAGGCATATCACTGATCAAGAGCTCTTCACTCTTTGCAAGCACAGTATATCGTTCTCCATCTGATTGACAGCAATAAGAAGTTTCTAAGAGCTCAGTATAATTGAGGTTTTCCCAATTTGTATTATTTGTTCCGACGTCCTTTGTCTTGAAGACTTCTAGGAAATTAATTGGGTCATTGAAATCTGCAAACCAGCTTCCTATTGATAGAATATAATCTTTCTTTGAAATGCGATCGAAGAAAACTTTGCTTTCAACAACTTCTAACTGCACTTGAATTCCAAAGGCTTTTAGCCATTGATTTTGAATGGCTTGTGCTATTAGGTGGTTTCTTTGAGAAGAGGTATAAAGAAGTGGAATAACAGGAAGGTTGTTAGCGGTGGTATCAAGTTCATCTAAGGCTTGATCAAGATGAGTCTGAGCAGCATTAAGGTCATGATCAATGAAGAGGGGTTTTTGTTGAAGCTTCATTGCTGTAGGAACAATTGCTGTTGCAGGGATTTGATTTCCTTGAGTGATATGGTCAACAATTGCTTGGCGATCGATGGCGTAAGCAAGAGCTTTGCGCAAGTTCTTATTTTGAAAAGGAGTTTTTTCAACATTCACACGAATCCATTGTGTAGCAAGTAAGGGTACCGTATGGAGTCTCTCTTCGCTTTTTAAAGAAGGGATTGCATCTACAGGAATTGTAGAAAGAGGAGAACCATTCCAGATAAGGTCGTTTGTATCAAACATTTTGAGTCCTATATCTGCACTAACCATGATCATTTTTATATTTGAAAGCTTTACAGCCTTATGGTCCCAATACTGAGGATTCTTTTTAGCTTCTATTGCATTGTGGTGTTTCCATTCACTTATAGAAAAAGGTCCATTTCCTACATAAGTTGTCCTTTTATCAGCCCATTGAGGATTAAGTCGGTCGACATGACTATTCACAGGGAAGAAAACGGGGTGGGCAATCAGCTCCATGAAATAAGAAGTAGGATGATTAAGGGTAACAACAAGGGTTTTTTCGTCAGGAGTTTCAATCCCAACTAAACTTAAAGGAAGCTTTCCTGTTTTTGCTTCTTTCGCATTCTTTATGACATATAGCATGTTTACATTAGGAGCATTAAAGTCAGGAGAAAGGTTCTTCTTCCAAGCATAGGCAAAATCATGAGAGGTCACAGGGTCTCCATTAGACCAATTGGAATCGCGAAGGGTAAAGGTATAGGTTTTTTTGTCTGGAGAAATATCTACCTTTTTAGCAACAGCCAAGGCATTATTTCCGTCCTTATCAACTCTTGTGAGCCCATCCATAAACATACGAATGAGAATGACATCGGTTAAGGCTCGAGCTTTTCGAGGATCCAGTGTACTAGGATCATCTGTGATATTAATTGTAATTTGCTGACTTGATCCTTTTGAAGAAGGGGATGAAGAGCTTCCACCTTTTTTACAGCCTGTCAGAGAAAAGGCTAGAAGTGAAATGAAAAAAGCTGCTCTTATTAGTCCTCTCATAATCATCCTCGTTGCTGTTGGAGAAAATACTGATTAAATCCCAAACTGACACTTTAGGAATAGCTCCTTGAATTTTTCTTTTTTCCCAGAGTTGGACCGGATAAAAAACCTACTTTCAAACAAGTATTCCGGTTTTCCCCCTATTCGACGCTGAGAAAAAATCGAAAACCCTTGCAGCCATATCTTAAGTATAAGTAGCAGTTTGGGGTTAAAAAATATAAATGTAGTGTGATAGGTTATTTTTTGCACGGACTTTTTTAGCTCATACCATTTATCAAAAATAAGTTGCAGATTGAATTAGCGAGGAAAGATTGACTTTGGAGATCAATGCTAACCCTGTCTCTTATACACATC